>JAQVID010000078.1 GCA_028695865.1 Thermoguttaceae bacterium
TCGCCTTGGCCCCATGAAAGACCTTTCCGTTGGAACAGGTCCATTCATAAGAAGCGATGTTCCCGCAGGCCGACCACGACAGGTCGCCATTGAGTTGAATTTCTTTTCCGACCACGCCGACGATATGCGGTCGGGCACAGGCAATGACCTTTGGCTTGTACTGATTGACATAGGCTTCCCAAACGAACGGATAGGACTGCAAGTCGCCCCATTGCCCGTTGGGTACATTGGACGAAACACCGAAATGCAGGTGTGACCAACCGCCGCTGCCCGCTTCTTTGCCGAGAATGCCAATGACCTGTCCCGCGGTGATCCGGTCTCCCACTTTGACGGCAATGGTTTTCAGATGACTGTAGCGATAGTACCAACCGCGGCCGTCGAGAGCGTAAATAACATCATATCGCGGCGAAACAGGCGTACCCTCGTGGCCCGGCGCAAATTCCAGTCCGGACGAAACGACGACAGAATCCGTCGCGGCGACAACCTCGATTTCGCCTTCGCATCCGCCGAAATCCAGACCATTGTGATAATATTGTGTTTTGGAGCCTGGACGCTCACCGCCATCGACGAAAACAGGTTCGTTGTTCATTTGCGTCGAAGTCGCGAAATGTTTTTGTTTGACCGGATAGACGAACGTACCGGGCGGGGTCAGCGGCGAATTCTTCGGCCACATGCGAAGTCGCGCGTCCTTGGCAATGCCCCAAACGTTACGGCCGTTGCGGGGAACGTAATTCATGACGATGGGAACGTCGATTTGAACGTTGTCGAACGTAATCGGGCGACGATAAGTTCCACTGACCAGAGTAAGCGGCTTACCGTTAATCTCCAGTGAGACCTGCGCCTGACGCAATGCCTTGACTGCCGGATCAAGGACCTCTTTGATCGAAACGAGTTTGGCTGTAACGCGGCTTTTATCGGTGAGCGTTACGGTTTCTGTTTGACCAATATTGAGTTCAAGAATCGTTTCGAGGACAGGAACCTTGTTCAACTTCACCACAGGGGGCTGCGGCTTTACCGCAGGAGGTTGCGGCGTTTTTTGTCCGTCGGCAAAAAGCGATGTGGAATCAAGGGTACTCAAGCCCAAGCAGCACAGCGCGAACGTCGTGAATAAAAATTGTTTCATGGCACACCTTTACATATAGGAGAGTTTCTTGTAATATGACCGATTTTCACGGTTGGGAACCGCTTTCCGGTTTGGGACCGGGTTTGAGTTTTTTGGCCGTATATAAACGACTGTAAAATTTGTAAAGATCGAAAACAGGCCGCGTTTCGTCCTCCGTCCAGGCAATTTTATTGACCATTGCCTGCCATCGGGTCTGAATTTCGTCGGCACTCTTGTCTTGAGCCTGCGCCAGCAGAGCCTGAGCGTAGAGCGAATAAATCTCGTTGTGGAGCATGAGGTATTTCCACGAATCGTGTATTGCGGTCGGCATGTCCGTTTTAAGATGTTCGGCAATAACCGGGCGGAACGAATCGAACACAGGCCCTACGGTCGAAAGCTTTTCGACGAATTCTTTCTGTTGCTCTTTGGCAGGAGCCTTGGCGGTATAGACACTGTGCGTCGAAAGTGCCCGAACATAGTCCAGGACAAGTTGATAATCTTTGCCAAACGCGGTGCGGAAATATTCCCGGGCCAACGTATCGAAATCCTGATCGGGATTCCACAGCAGTCGGGCATGCACGTTCATCGGAAAGCCGTCTGGAAAATTGGCCCGTCCGACCATACAACTCACGAAGCCGTCCAGACCAATATACCGCATGCGTTTAATATCCTCGCCCATGATCCGGGCAAATTCGAAATAGCCCAAATCGGTATAATGATGCTGCCACATGTGATATTCGTAAACGAACGCTTTCTTGGGGAAAATTTCCTGCCAGCGTTTGAGCAAACCGACATTGGTCGAAACGTCGCGCGGAGCGGTGAACTTGTTCTTGACATATGGCTTAACGTCAACATCCGGAGCTTTGGTCGGATACGGTACGTTGTAATTGCGTGAAATCGGAGCAAAGAGCATCGAGAAACGTTCGATATGTTTGAATCGTTCGTGAACCGGTCGCCACATTGTTTCGTGATAGGCGATGAAGACGATTTTCATGTCGATCTTGCGCCGAGTCAATTCGGCGTCAATCAGATTGAGGAGTCGAACATAGGCGTCGGCAATGACCGGATCGACACATCGTTCACATTCGCACGTGTCGTTGGAGCGGTCGTCGAGCCAGACGTGTAAATAATCGACTTCAGGATGATCTTCGGCGTAATCGGCGACACATCGGGCAAACCGCTTTTGCGCGTCCGGATTACCGTGACAGATATCGGTAAACGTCGGACCGTCTTTCAGGTTTCTTGAACCATTGATTTTGGCAAGATATTTGACCTTGTCCGGCTGCGGTTCCGGTCTTGCGAAATGATCGCTTTGGGATTCCGGGGCACCCACGACCAGAGCGGTCCAGCCGTGGCCCGCCGCATGATAGGAGAGTCCGCGTTTTTTGGCTTCGCGAATCGAGAGTTCAAAATAGGCTCGAATTTCTTCGTCGGTTCGTTCTTCCGGGGCTTTCAGACTGGGATAGCCATGCTTCAGATATATATCGTACTGCATACGCGGGAGCATGAACTCGTGAAAGAACGTATTGAGTCCAACCTTGGGCATCCAGGCGATTCGGTCGATCATGTCGTCACAGGTATGACCGCCGCAATTGCTGAAACCGCGAAAATGATAAAACGCTTTGTCGCGGATGCTTGCCGAAAGCTTGTGTACATCGCAAGTGGGGACATAATCGCCGCACTTGCCCGGGCGAATCCATACGCAGCCGTTGGCTTCCAAAAAGCGATACACGGCGAAAAGAATACTTCGCGGATTGCTTCCGGCGATAAATCCATTGGAATTTTTGACTTCAACGCAAACGGCGTCGTCGATCGCCGGATCGGCAATGCCGTCCATTTTCACGGACAAATCGTCAAACAGGCCAAGCGTCAAAGTCGGTTTGTTTTTTGGCCAGGTGTTTTGGCCGAAGACTTCGATTTCCGCGATGCCTGTATTGTTCGACATGATTGCCAAATATCGGGCCAGCTCCTGAGCGGCAAATCGGGTCGTCGGATTATTTTCAAGAATGCGAATGCCCAGTTCGGGCTTGACGTCGAGTTCCGCGGTGTCGGCTCCCTGAATCGACTGCGAAGGTATCAGGCCGACCCCAAAGAAAAAAAGAAATACCCCCAATATAATCGTCAAGCCTTTTTTCAGACTTCTGTATTGAAGCGATCCCCAAGTCGGGGAAATCATTTCGACCTGATCGCGGCGAGCTGATGTGTACCTTATTGGTATTTTATACTCCATGTGATTTATACTCCATATTGTATTGTGTATTTGAGGCGACGCGGGGTAACCTGTTGCTTCACGGCAAGCCGCGAAAACCGCGGAACCGGGAAAAATCAGATTGCCTGACACCTGTTCTAATCCAGATTGTACCAGAATGGCTTGAGCAATGCAACCTTGAACCGGGTTTCAGGAAAAAAAGAATCAATGTCCAAAAAGGGAGGCCAATCTGTTCCTGACTTTCAGTATTTCTTCGCTTTTACGTCTTTTTTCTTGACATTGCTTTTGACGCTTGTTATATTATCTATTGGGTAAGGTTTTATTTGATATTGCGTGGTGCTGTGTTACGAAAATACTGTTTACGTGTGTGTTTTCAAAAGATGAGAGGCAAGGTTTCAGGGGAACGCCGTTTATGTGGGAAGCTTATCGCGAAAGTTTGAACGAGATCGATTGGTGTATTATTATTTGCGGCTGTTTATTGTTGCTGATACAAATGTTTTTTCTTGTCTGCCGGGGGTTCATGATCCGTTGGGCGACACAAGACCTCGAAAAATACCAACAGTTTTTTGGTATGGTCATGGAACTTTTCCCGCTGGCAGGATTGTTGGGAACGGTGTTTGCTCTTCTGCAAACGTTTGGAATGATCAGTGCCTCGGCGGTGGAATCGATTGATATTCACGCGGTCATTAAGGATTTTGCTCCTGCCCTGACGACGACGGCGTCGGGTATTATGGCACTCATGGCCAATCTTGTCCTGAACGCGGTGCTTTGGTGCTTCATTCCTGCAAAAGAAACCAATCCCTGACAGTCCGGAGGCGAAATGCGATACACGAACATTCTTGCGAGATTTCTTTCACTACTCGATATTTCGATCTTGCTGGTTGGATTATTTGTGATACTGCTTTCGCTTGCCTATTTTCAGCGTGAGCAAAAACAGGCCCGGTTGGAAAACAAAAAAGACCAGACGCGTATATCGATGAGCGTGCTGGATACCGTTTTGGAACGTAATCTGGAGCTGATCACGATTTACGCGGGGTGTGAAGGAGTGCGGGAAGGCCATTGTTATTTGCTTGGCCCGGATTTTGTCCCGGGTCGGGAGATTGATACGGATCATCCGGACGATTTTGAGTATCTGGCCAGTCGTCGAAAAGAAGGTACTCACGCAATCGTTTTTCTGGTATCGGAAGAGGGTGCCTGGGATACGTTTTGGACGAAAAAAAAGATTGCCGAACTGGAAAAGATTTGGGGGTGTCACGTCGTTTATGTTCCGAACGTTCATTTTCCACAAGCTGTTGTAGAAGGAGTACTGCAAGATGAATAATCTTCGTTCATTGCGAACCTGGCTTTTTGTCCTTGTTCTTATTGCCATTGTGTTCATTGTTTTTAAATTGTACACCGGCTGGGGTCATGGCCGTGGTTTTCTGCCCGGCTCAAACAGCGGCGGCATTCAAACGGTGAACGTTACCCCGGACAAGAGCGTTACACAGGAAAAGCAACAGGAAGAATCGCCGCCCAAAGAGGTTACACCTCCACCAACGCCGGAAAAGAAAATCACGTTTGTTGAAAATCTTGACGTATTGGCCAAGACCGGTTTTTCGTCCAAAGCACTTCCGAACATTCTCATTTTGAAATTCGACAAGAGCGGAAACAGGAAGTATTATGTTTCAATTTCCATGGATGAGATCGAGAATTATATCATATCAGAAAGCGATGCGCGTGCCTTTTGGGAGAAGTTCGAGGCCACGCTTGTGCAATTGCGGAAGGGGGAATCTCTTTCCGGTGGGACAGGCACATCCGGTTCCATGACACGATATTTTCGCGGAATTCTGATGGTCGATCCTCCGACGCCAGGCATTCGGGACTACGCGACAACGAAGATTAAAAATCATTTTCCCGACACATTACTGAGAGTCTACGATGGCGGCAAATAGAATACGGGTTGGAATTTACGGAAATACGCAAGCGGGAAAAACACATTTCCTTTATCGTTTTCTGATGATATTGAAAGATGTTTGCGGTAGTACGACATTTTCAAAAAAATGTTGCCGAGGAACTGCCGCAACGTTTTTGGACCAAATCGAAGCGTCTCTTGAAGAGAACGGACGAATATCTCCAACTTCAACGTACAGCGAAACCGACAGAATTATTGTTCGTTTCAATAATGCAATGGAAAATAATCGTCACAAGGTCAAATTTTCCCGAGACGATTCCGGCCACGCCCGGTATGAATTGACTTTCAGGGACCTGGTGGGCGAGCGTACCCGGGACGCCATTGACGACTTGTCGGCAAGGTCAAACGCCCGAAGCAATATTATCATGAAGCAGATCAATCGCTGCGACGCGTTTCTCTTTTTCCTTGATCCAACTTATGGTATGAGCGATCCGGATAACCAAAAATCGGCGACTGCGGACAAAATCAACGATGAACATTTGCTGAAAGAAAAGAAACGGGCCGAATATCTTATCGATACGGTGATCAAAGTTCGGGGCAACAAAAGTCTGCCCATTCTTTTTGTGCAAACGCACGAGGATATCCTTGAAAAACTTGCTCCGGAGGAACAAAAAAAAGCACACGACTGGTTCGAAAGTATTAACCTGATCTTGCACGAGAAGTACAGGGTGCTTGGCAGTGTCCCTTTTGGGGGATTAAAGGACCGGGACAAAACGCAATTTCAAATATCGTCAATTCAAAAAGACCCGCAGAAAACCAATATTGTTCCGCTGATTGGTTCCATGCTCGATTTGTGCCGCGAATGCAAAAGCGTCCAAACGAAAGATGTTGGGAACATCGTTTTGGCTGTTTTCTTTGTGGTGCTCATGGCCTTGTCTATCGCACTTGGGATTTACGGTTATCGAACAGTCAAGCGGGAAGGGCAAGTTGCTTTGTCTCCGGTGTCCACAACGTCCGTGTTGGCCGACGACATGATGAGCGAATTGCGGAACATTCCCGCGTCGTGGCCCGAAAATCGCGATTTGCGAAGTACCATGAAAAAGTCGCTGAATCTGATTAAGCAGATGATAAAAGCGGGAGAACCAAACGAGGCTGCCGTTTTAAATGCTCTTCGTGGTGCTTTTGTTTCGGCGGCCAAGCGAATAGAAGCAGGAATGATGGACGATACGATTCCGGCGGAGCGTCGCTTGGAAATCGCCTCACTCTTGTCCGGAGTTTATTCCACCGACGTCCGCGAAGTTTCACCCGATATATTGGATATGGACTCAATGGCAAAAAAGATTGACGAACTTCTTCGGCGGCAGTTGTCGGAAGAAATTCGCGCGTCCGTTGACCGGTACCGGCAATTGAGTCCGACCGTCTCTGTGGAACTCTACCATGAGTTGGTGAGCATTCTCAAGCAGACGCAAGATACGATTTCAAAATTGAATTTGCCTTTCGCCAAGTCGAACTTTGCTCTCAATGGCGAAATCAAAAATGCTCTTGTCCTGCTGCAAGGACGAATCAAACAAAAGGACTATGCGGTTCAGGTATGGATCGAATGTTCCGCGCCTGCCGGTATGATGCTTTCGTTAAATTTCACAAATCAGCAGGAAGGAAAACCTGTTTATTTGAATGAGCAAAACAAACAGACATCAGGAGCAGAGGGATCACTCGCCTATGTTCCGCAGGCAAATCCGAATACGTTTACATTTCCGCTGGATACGAAGGTTCCAACGCTTGTCGTGAGTCAGTACAACGTGGACAAAGATGTTTGGGAAGATTTTCGCCATTCGACATTGCTTGTTTCGGACCGCGCGGCCTGTCTTGGCGAACTGGGCATGCCGTTGGTTTTTCGGGAAGAAGTCTTGTTCCGTGTCGATTTGTTGGATAAAAAGAACAAGCCGATCATGCTTCAATTGCGTTTTCAGCCGGGTTACGACACACTTCCTGAACTGCTATGGAGTACTTTTACAACCAAGAAGGAAAACAGAAAAGATCATGACGCGAACTAAAGTCCAAAATTATGAGCTGTTTGCGCAATGTTTGATTACGCGTGACGCGGTCAAGGGCTATTCAATCAGTCGTTGGTTTCAGCCGGCGACCGGGTACGAGTTTTCGACCGAATCGAACACGACCGAGGTGACGAAATTGCAGGACGATGCTCCATTGCGATATATGCGGTCTGCGAAAACGCGAGTTGAAAAGAAAGATCAATCCAACAAAGACAACTCGGCAACTGCGGCACGAGAGGCGGCTTCTGCCGACAATGATGTGAGTGTTTCCGAAACATACACGGAAGGCATGCCTGATTTCGCTTCGCCCATTTCCAATGCGATGGCCCTGCAAATTCTTGATGAACTTCCTTTGATTGGCTCTCCTGTACCGGATCACCCGTTGTCGTTCATGCTTGAATCCAGAGGAAAAGGCAGAGAATACATCGTTCATGTAAAATTGTCACGAAGCGGCGATCGCGATGTACAGATATGGCAAGAGTGGTATGCCCGGCGAAAAACGGTTTCACTGCGGAACATGACGCTGGTCGTATTGTTTTTCCTTGGCCTTGTGGCATTATCGACGATTCTTTTTATCAGCGGTGTTGGACATTTGCCTTTGAAGAAAGAGGAGCCAAAAGAGCCTGTTCGTCCTGTTCGCGAAGTCGTCGTGGAAAAGACGGCCAGTCCGCCTTCGAAAAGCGATCCTGAATTGAGTCGGTCGCGAAATGAGATTCAAAGTTTGCAAAAACAGATGTCGGCAATTTCCGCGGCCGTGGAGTCGTTTCGCTCTTTTCCGACTAATCGATTGTACAAGCCGAGAGTCAATCTGTTGAATTCCTCTTGTACTTTGGAAGAGAAACTCAGAGAGTTCTTTTCGCAAGAGGCGCTCGTTACTCCGCTTGACAAAAGCGAGGTGCAGCCGTGGATTGCGATTGAATGGCGAGGGGCAGGGAGTGCGCCTGACATCGACCGGATTTTTCTTACCAATCAGGATGGAAAATCGCTTCGTGACTTGTTGAGCAAAATTGGTTCATCTGGTGTCTTGGTGGAGTGACGACGCGACGTTTTATCAGGTACACGGATTTTTTCAGCTTGATATAATCCGTGCTTCTGAACTCCCATGCCTTGCGCATGACAACCTGACTACGATCCTGACGACAATCTTGGCGATAATCTTGACTGTATTGTTCAAGTCCTCCTGCGGTCTGAAGCTGATTTCCAAATCGAACCAGACCGCAAGATCAAGATAAAGATCAAGATAAAGATCAAGATAAAGATCAAGATAAAGATCAAGATAAAGATCAAGATAAAGATCAAGATAAAGATCAAGATAAAGATCAAGATAAAGATCAAGATAAAGATCAAGATAAAGATCGTCTCTCTTCAGGACAATAATCTCAGTCGTGGTGAACGGCTTTTCTGTCTTCCGCGGATGTTTCTTGAAATCAACAGGCATGATACAACCGTCATGCCTGACATCCGTTCAACTCATGCGCAAGTTATCGGCAACTCATGCGCAAGTTATCGGCAACTGATATACAAGTTATCCGCAACTGACGCGCAGCTCACGTGTTGTCTGCGCGTTGAGCTCATCGCGAAAGGGTGAGAGCCCTGTTTTCACCGACGATAATTGTTTTGGTCTTACCGGTTTGACGGTCGCTGACCGTGGCATACAATTTTTTCGGGACGCCCGGAGCCGGGTCGCCGCCGAAATATTTATTGTATCCCCCTTCGAAGGAAACGGTTGCATTTCCTTCGGCCAAAAACTTTTCACAGACCTTTGCGGTCACGTCTTTTTGCTTGGTCGGGTCGTCGAGGAGGCCGTAAATTACTTTTTGGATTTCAATCGAACGGAGCAGTTTTTGATCGGCGGTTTCAGGAATGCTTAAATCAAGTTTGTATTGCTTGATAATCAGATTGGCCGTTTCTTTTTCGCTTTCTTTGCAAACAGTTGAAGCAAGCGCATCGCGGACCATTGCCCTTCTCATCCAATCAGACATGGGGAACTGCCGGGCAAGTCGCAAATAGCCGCGAAGTGCCCGGTTTGCGTAAGGATAGCCCGGTGTATTGGCCAGGTTCAGCAGAATGGGACCGACATCCGGGTCCATCCATTCGCCAAGAACTTTGGTTGCAAGGT
>JAQVID010000079.1 GCA_028695865.1 Thermoguttaceae bacterium
CGGTGACGGCGGTTTTGTCGGTGGTGAACGTGGTGTGGTTACTGGTGTTTATTGCCGTCTTGGCGTTTGTGCTTTACGACGTGATTGTTCCGGGTCCGTTCATGGGGAGGGAGTTCCTTCGTGTTTTGGCTCCGTTTGGAACGCTGGGCGAATTGTCTGGTTTTCTCGCATCGAAACGTACGGCCCGGCGCGACGAAAAAGGCAATCCGTGGACAACCGAATCGGTTACCGCCGTTGTGTTGGAGGTTGTCGAAAACGAGTCCGGAATCAAACGCGACAAGATAGACCTCGACATGCATTTGAGCGAACTTGATTGATAAACTTAGGGTTTGGTTCTGTGCGCGGTGAATTCTGTACAATGATTAATTCCGGTCTTTTGACGACATGTCATGTTTGACCGGGAACAACTCGTCCCGGTCAGTTCGGAAAAAGCTTGAAATAGACCGCGGTGGCGACTTTTTCGAAGATGGTGATTTCTTCGGTCGGTATACCGTCGAGCATTTCCCGATAGCCCTTCTCTGTTTTTTGTTTCAGGTTCTTGATTATGGTATCACCGAAGTCCGAAAGCGTAATATTGACTTTGCGTCTGTCGGTCGGATTCAAGACGCGACAGCACAGGTCTCGCTTGACAAGCGCTTCGATAAGCAGCGAGGCGCTCGGCAGTGGAATGTCGAGCGCACGGGCAATTGAATTCAGGGAAATACCTTCCGGTTGGCTGCGTGTTTTTTGGCCGATCATCAGCAGGACCATTTTTTGTCGATAGTTGAGAGAAGACATGATATTGTCTTCTTTGCGTCCGTTTTCTGTTTCGCCCCGGTTCATCAAGTTGGCCGCGGAGAATAAAAGGGCAAAAAACGGATCGACTTTTTCTTCTTTTTTTTGGACGTTCTTCATGACATACTCCCCCTTGTCTTTTGTTTTTTTTGTAATATACTTAAAATATAAAATAGTTTGACAGTGAAATTGTTTGTATGTTAAACTATTGTATTGTGATCGTCATGCTTGTCAAGACGGGGGCAAGAATTAAGGTGATAATTTTTTGCGTTTTCGCGGCACGAGGCGGATGGAGTCGGCTGCGGCACACCGCGTTACAGGGCGATTCCGCATTAAGAGAACGAAGGAAGGAAAGAGTAATGCAGATTAAAACGACGTTGTTTGTGTTGTTTTTGGCATGGGGAACCGTGCTGGCGCAAGAGGGAGGCGGTGCACCGAAGGAAGACGTTTCTCTGGTCGTCGTCTCTCCGGCGGTGGAGATAGGCGAGTTGGAATCGCGGCGTTTTCCCGGACATATTATTGCGGTGGAAGAGGTTAACGTCATTGCGCGGGTAACCGGTTATATCGAGAAGATCAATTTTCGCGAAGGGGATTACGTGAACGCGGGCGATCTTCTTTTCGAGATCGAGCAACGGGAATACGCGGCGAATGCGAAGAAAGCGAATGCGGATGTTTCGTCGCGGCGTTCGCAGATACTTCAGAATGAGGCGGCGATCAAGGAACAGGAAGCGCGCATTGTGGAACTCGACGCGCTGATTCGGTATCGTGAGCTGACCTTTAAGCGGAATCAGGAGCTTTACCAGCAGAAGGCGGTTTCCGAAGACGACGTGGACAGCATCGAAAGCAGTCTGAAAGCGACGCGTGCACAGCGTGACGCGGCGGTGGCAATGCTCGAAGCGGGACGCGCGCAGCTTGAATCGGGCAAGGCGGCATTGGCTGCGGCCGAGGGGATCGCGGACCTGGCACTCTTCGATATGGAACATACTCGCATTAAAGCTCCGATTGCCGGCAAGATCGGCAAGGTGACCGTCACGCAGGGCAATCTCATTACACCACAGTTCGGGACCCTGGTCGATATTAAATCCATATCGCCCATCTACGTCCGTTTCGCAATCAGTGAGCGGCTGTTCCGTTCGACTTACGGGGGCGAGAAAAAGATCAAGGAGCTGGGGCGAATACGGCTGGAACTGGCCGACGACACGATCTATCCGGAAGAGGCGGTCATTACGATGGTCGACAACAAAATCGACCGCTCGACAAATACCATTATGCTTTGGGCCCGACTGAAAAACGAAGACCATTCCATTTTGCCGGGGAGTTACGCGACCGTACATTTGAGTCCGAAATCGAACAAGCCGGGGTGCGGCGTTCTGCTTTCGGCGCTTCAGACCGACGATACGGGCTCCTTTGTCTACGTCTTGGACAAGGGGAGCAAGATCGTTCGTCGCGATGTCGTTCCCGGTGTCATTTCGGATCAGTATTATGAAATCAAGTCGGGTGTCGTTCCTGGCGAAATCGTCGTTGTCGATGGCATGAACAAGGTCAAACCGGGTCAGACGGTCGAAACGGTTCCTTACAAGAGCGACAAGGAATAAGGAAAGACTGCCATGTTTTCAAAAATATTCATCGACCGACCTAAATTGTCGTGCGTTATTTCGATCGTGATTTCATTGATCGGTATTTTGTGTTATTTCCGAATTCCGATTGCGGAATATCCCGAAGTAGCGCCGCCGTGTATCAAGGTAACCGCGCAATATCCGGGCGCGTCGTCGCAGGTTATTGTCGAGACGGTTGCCAGTATTATCGAGGAAGAGGCCAACGGAATTGAGGACATGATCTACTTCAATTCCGACAACGACAACAACGGCAACTATTGGCTCTACCTGTATTTTGAGCCGGGAACCGACGACGATATCGCTCAGGTCAATGTTCAGAACGCGGTGCAGAGGGCGCAAACGAGACTGCCGGAAGAGGTCAAGGCGATTGGCGTTAAGGTCGCGAAAAAATCGTCCGATATGGTTGGCATGTTCGCGTTTACGACCGACGAGTCGGAAATGTCGCTGCTCGAACTGGCGAACTACATCCGCATGAACGTGCGAGACCGTTTTGCCCGACTGCCGGGCGCAAGCGACACGGAAATTCTCGGCGAGCGGAATTACAGTATGCGTGTATGGCTTGATCCGCTCAAAATGTCGAATATGGGAATCTCGGCGGACGAAGTGATCGGGGCGATCCAGTCGCAGAATGTGCAGGCGGCGCCCGGTTCGCTCGGCGGCGAAACGTCAAGTGAGTTTTTGCAACTCAAGATTGACGCGCTTGGGCGTTTGAGAACACCGGAACAGTTCAAACAGATCATTGTGCGAACCGACGACGAAGGGCGTCAGGTTACGCTTGGCGAAATAGCGCGGCTCGAACTTGGGGCCGAATTCTATTTTAACAATGGTTATTTGGATGGGCAACCTGCGATCTGCGTAGGCGTCTATCGTCAGACCGGGGCCAACGCCGTGGCGCTGATCAAACGCTGCAATGCGTTGCTCAAAGACGTACAGCAGCGATTTCCCAAAGGCGTCAAGGGCACACTCAGTTACGATCCGACCGAATATATCCGCCGCAGTATCAAGGAAATCGGCGAGACGCTCATCATTACCCTGGTTCTGGTCGTTTTGGTTACGTTTGTCTTTTTGCAGGACTGGCGTGCGACGATCGTTCCGGCGGTCGCGATTCCCGTCTCACTGCTCGGTACGCTGTTTGTTATGCTGCTTCTGAACTATACCATCAATGTTTTGACGATGTTCGGCCTCATTCTCGTTATAGGTCTGCTGGTCGACGATGGTATTATCGTCGTTGAAAACGCGATGCGTCTTATCGAGGAGGAACATCTTTCGCCCTACGATGCCGCGGTCAAGAGCATGGACCAGACGACCGGGGCCATACTTGCGTCGACGTTTGTCATGGTCGCGTTTTTTGCGCCATTGTCGTTCTTTGGCGGTATCGTCGGTACGATCTACAAGCAGTTCTCGCTGACGATGTGTATCGCGATTATCTTCTCGGCCGTCAATGCCCTGACGCTGTCGCCGGCGTTGTGCTCGCTCGTTCTGAAGCCGTACTCCGAAAAGAAAAAATTCATTCTGTTCCGCGTGTTCGAAGGGGTGATCAATGGCACGAAATTCGGCTATGTCTCAATTTCGAAACTCTTTGTCCGTCGCAGCATCGTGACACTGCTGATTCTCTGCTTTGTTTTGCTTGGCAACTGGGAAGTGTTCAAAAGACTGCATGGCGGGTTTATTCCGAACGAGGACAAAGGCGCACTGCTCTGCGAAATCGTTCTTCCCCCGGGCGCGTCGCTGCATCGAACGGTCAACGCGCTTAAAGTCTTCCAGGATAGTGTCTCGAAGATCGAAGGCGTTCGCGATATCGCGACCGTCGCGGGCTATTCGTTTGTTAGCGGTGCCGGCGAGAATTTCGGACTCGGGATCGTCAACCTGACTGACTGGGACTTTCGAAAGACCCCCGAAACGCAAATAGGCGCCATTAACCAAAAGGTCATGGAACTCGGCAAAAAGAATCCG
Organism: Thermoguttaceae bacterium; assembly: GCA_028695865.1. Classification (GTDB taxonomy): domain Bacteria; phylum Planctomycetota; class Planctomycetia; order Pirellulales; family Thermoguttaceae; genus JAUNBG01. The sequence goes on from JAQVID010000079.1 coordinate 4,344, forward strand.
TATGGAACCGTAACCAGTTTCCAGCCCCCGGCGATTATGGGGCTGGGTACGACTGGCGGCGTTACCTTCGTGTTTTGCACTTCGGGTAACAATACGCCGAAAGACCTCGAAAAAGAACTGTATCACATGCTCGGCAATCTGAACGACAAAAAGAAATATCCGGAAGTCGCCTACGCGTTTTCGTCCTATAATGCCAGTACGCCGCAGATTTATCTTGATATCGATCGCCAGAAGTCCGAGGCGCTTGGGATTCCTGTGGGGCAGATTTTCTCGACCCTGCAGAACAAGATTGCATCACGTTATGTCAACGACTTCAATCTTTTCGGATATTCGTTCAAGGTAAAAGTACAGGCCGAAGCGGACGACCGCTCGAATCTTCGCAATCTTGACGAGATCATGATTCAGAACAGTACCGGCGGGCAGGTACCCCTTTCGGCGGTTGCCCGGGTCAAGTATATTCTCGGCGCGCAGAAGATTTCCCGGTTTAATCAGGCGATGGAAGCGGCGGTAACCGTCATTCCTCTTCCGGGCGCCAGTACCGGCGTGATTATGGAAAAGCTCCAGAAGATGGTCAATGAAGAGTTTCCCCGGGAGTATTCAATTAACTGGACCGATATGAGTTATCACCAGAAAGGCAACGAAGGAAAGCTCTTCTATCTCATGGTTCTGGCGCTTACGTTTGGTTATCTGTTTCTTGCGGCGAAATATGAATCGTGGACGGTTCCGCTTCCGGTTTTGTTTTCCTGCACGTTTGCGACACTGGGGGGACTTGGCGCCATGTACGTCAACGGAATGGCTCTGGACATTTACGCGCAGTTGAGTCTCATTATGCTTTTGGGGCTCTCCGCGAAAATGTCGATTCTTATGGTCGAGTTTGCCAAGCAGGAACGGGAACAGGGCGTACCGATTCCCGAGGCGGCGATACGCGGTGCGCAATATCGATATCGGGCCGTCATGATGACCGCAGGCTGCTATATTATCGGTGTCATGCCCATGATGTTCGCCACCGGTGCCGGATCGGTCAGTCGAAACATCGTTGGTATTTCGACCGGCTGGGGCATGATCATTTCCGGACTGGTCGGTATTGCGTTTGTCCCGCCGTTTTACGCCATGTGCCAGCGAATGAGGGAAGGAACCAACGAGTGGATTCGCAAAATCAGAAACAGGCGGAAGTAAGATCGTTTCCTGTTTTCCGCGGAGTACGATATTCCCCGGTTTCATTCATTTGGGATGTTCCGGGGAATTTGCGTTTTTGGTGAGAGCGAACGCCGCTACGCCGCTGTGCATCATCATGTATCAGTCGCGATTGTATTGGTTGCGATGTATTGGTTTGCGATGTATTGGTCGCGATTGTTTCGGCGGCAACGAGCGATATCCGGTCCGCGACGACTCGATGAAACGCGTTGGCTTTCCGCCGGGGCAGTGCGCAGGCGATCGCTAGTCGCCCGGGTCTGATATTGGCTTGTCGCTTGAGCGGAATATCATTCCTCCCGCCAGTCCGGGTCAAGTTCAGATTCATCGTAACTGGCCATGACGTATTCGGTAATCAGTTCCAGAAACGCGGCTCCATAGGTTGTCATTTTGCGTTCGCCAACGCCGGAGATTTTCAGCATGTCTTCTTCGGTGACCGGTTTGTTGTTCGCCATGTCAAGGAGTGTTTTGTCCGTAAAAATAGCGTAAGGCGGAACGCCGCGTTCCAGAGCGACTTCCTTGCGTCGCTGTCGAAGTTGCTCGAAAAGATAATGGTCGTTGTGAATTGAATCAGTGAAGACGTCTTCATGTTCGGTTTTTCGTTTCGACTGTTTTTTCAGTGTTGGGAATTGTATGACTTCGACCTGTTCCTTGCCGTGCATAATATCCCAACCATATTTCGTAACGACGGGAACGGGATAATCGCAATTCGGATTTATGGCCGCCGCCCCTTTGTAGATCAGGGCATTGATCAGAAATCGCCAATACTGTTTGCTCTTGTCGGAACCAACCCCATAAGTCGGCAAGGTATTGTGTTTGAACTGTTTGATTCTGGCTGTCTTCGCCCCGACCAGAATATCGACCAGGTGTCCGACTCCGAAACGATTACCTGTCCTCTGCATGGCGGAGAGTGCTTTTTGTGAATCGACCGTAGCGTCCACGCGGTGAATTTCATCATTGCAGAAATCGCAATTACCGCAGTTACCACGCGGGTATTCTTCGCCGAAATAATGGAGCAACGCCTTGCGTCGGCATTGATCGGCTTCCGCGAATTTGATCATTTCCTGTAACTGCCGCCACGTTGTCGCTTTCGTCTGCGGATCGTCGTATTTGTCGATAAAAGATTTCAGAAGAACAATATCCTGATATCCAAAGAGCAAAAGGCATTGGGACGGACTTCCATCGCGGCCGGCCCGACCGGTTTCCTGATAATAACCTTCGATATTCTTGGGCAGATCGGCGTGAACAACGAAACGAACGTTCGACTTGTCAATTCCCATTCCGAACGCAATGGTCGCGACGATAATCTGAACGCGATCCTGTGAAAAAGCGTCTTGAACCCAGGCTCGTTCGGAATCGGACATTCCCGCATGATAGGGGCGAGCGTCGAATCCCTGTTTCGTCAGCATTTCCGCTGTTTCTTCGACTTTTTTTCGTGTTCCCCGATAGATGATTCCCGATTGGCCAGGAACACTTTTTAAAAAGGAAACAAGTTGGGAACTCAGGTCTTCTTTATAAACAACCTGATAACAGAGGTTGGGGCGGTCGAATGAAGCCCGAACGCAGAACGGATTCCGCAATCGAAGCTGATCTTGAATATCCTGCGCAACTTGAGGTGTGGCCGTAGCGGTGAACGCGGCGATGGGAATATTCGGAAAGAGATCGACGATTTGCTTCAATGCCAGATAGTCGGGCCGAAACTGGTGTCCCCATTCGGAAATGCAATGCGATTCGTCGATGGCAAAGAACGCAATTTTGACTCCGGACAATCGTTCGAGAAAACCGGGCGTATTGAACCGTTCGGGCGAGACGTAAAGCAGATCAAGTTTTCCGTTCTCCAAAGCTCCCACCGCCTGACCGAATTCTTTGCGGCTGGTGGTTGAATTGAGCGTTGCGGCCCGAATACCGAGTTCGCGGGCGGAATCGACCTGATCCTTCATGAGCGATAACAGCGGGCTGACAACGATACAGACGCCTTCCAAAATAACCGCCGGAAACTGATAACACAGCGACTTGCCCCCGCCGGTTGGCATAACGGCAAAAACGTCCCTGCCGGAGAGGATCGCCTTGACAATATCCTCCTGATTCGGTCGAAACGAGTCGAATCCGAACAGTTGTCGAAGGACTTTTGGAATGAGGTTTTCTTCCATGTTTTCTGTTTGCTCTCAAGTTTCATTACGTCGTTCTAACGATTGGCCAATTCCAATATATATTGTATCGGAGATTTCATTCCATACAATATGGCCTCCCTTTTCACCTGATTCTTTCTGAAACTTCTCTGAATTCCTGTCATTCCTTCCCGAAATTCAGCTTGATGTTTGAGCGAATCGTCTACGGGGCCCATTCGATCGGATTCAAACGCGAGAGCTTTCGGAAAGCCTATTGTGGGAAGAGCTTTCCGGTAAGATGATGATAGAATCGACGGTGATAATCGAGAATCTGTTCCATTTCCTCATGGGAAAAGAGAGAAAAGGCGTGACGGTCGATTTCGAAAATTTTATCGAGGACCTCGTTTGCGAAACGGCTTCCCTTTTTGGAGAGCAGAATCCGCTTGCGGCGATGTTCTTCTTTATTTTCTTTTCTCAGAATGAACCCGTGTTTCTCAAAGTCGTTGAGGATCGCGGTAACAAGCTGACGCTGAACGCCAATTTCGTCGGCTAATTGCGCCGGCTCCATTCCCTCCGGTCGATTCAGTAACGAGTCGAGAGCGAGAAAGGAGTTTGACGTCAGTCCCCACTGTTTGAGGACGTCCAGATAGTATTTGTTGATCTGCTTGTCGATTTCCCAACAGTTTTTCAGAAGGCTTCGCATTGTAAGAGGGTCGTTCATGACAGGTCTCCTTTTAAAGCATGACGGGAGAAGTGATGGGAGAAACATTGAATAAAACGAATAACAGCAACGTAAAAAACGGGGACAAAGAATATGGCGAGAAAGGTTGCGGCCAATGTCCCACCGATCACGCTTGTCCCGAGTGACTGTTGGCTGACACTGCTGGCGCCATGAGCAAACATCATGGGAAGAACGCCGAGAACAAAGGCCAGTGAGGTCATGAGGATCGGCCGGAGTCGGATTCGGGCGGCCTCGACAACGGAGTCGATCAGAGACTTCTTTTCCGTTTCATACATTTGTTTGGCGAATTCGATAATGAGAATGGCGTTTTTGGCGGAGAGGCCCATTACGGTCAACATACCGACCTGAAAATAGACATCGTTGGCCAAATTGCGAAGCAGAACGGCGGTGACCGCTCCCAAAACACCGAATGGAATGACCAGAAGAACCGCGGCCGGCACGGACCAACTTTCGTAAAGAGCGGCAAGACACAAAAAAACGATCAGGAGAGAAAGAGCGTAAAGGCGAATCGCCTGGTTTCCCGCTTTCCTTTCCTCGAAAGAAAGACCCGTATAACTCAGACCGACCCCATCCGGAAGCTCCTTGACCAGACTTGAGATTCGATCCATCGCCACGCCGGAACTGACTCCGGTTTGACAAACGCCCAAAAATTCGATCCCTTCAAAACCATTGAACCGCGCCAGTTTTGCGGGGCCAATGATCCATTGTCCCTGCGCGAAAGAGGAAAAAGGAACCATCTCTCCCTCCTTGTTACGGACATACCATTTATCAATATCCTCCTGACTTGCTCGGCCAGCGGCTTCTCCCTGAACATAAACTTTTTTGACCCGTCCCCGATCGACGAAATCATTTACATAAGAGGAGCCCCAAACGATGGACATGGAGTTATTCACATCGGAAATGGCGGTGGAGAGAACGCGCGTTTTTTCCTCATCGATGGAGACCCGAAATTGCGGTTCGTC
>JAQVID010000080.1 GCA_028695865.1 Thermoguttaceae bacterium
AGGGCCGGAATCTGCTTGATTACATGACCCAAACGCTCATCCATTATCTCCATGGTACCGCTGCCCCGTCGCCAATTTATTCCTGATTATCCCAATTTTCATATTCTGACCGTGAACGGTTACCATTGATCGATGTTGCTTCGTATCCTTTTTTCAGAAAAAGCAGTGTCGCCGTTTCGATAATTTTACAATATCTTTTACGGCCCCGCTCGGTTTGCGGCCCCACGGCTTTGACTTTCCTTTTCGATTTTTCCATCTCAAAATTCCTCAAGGAGTAAACCATTTTTACAACTGTAATGTATTGTACACTACATTACAGGTCTGTCAATAAGGATCGTTCAAAAAAACGTCATGCGCTCATGATTTTCGTTAGGACGAGGAATTTTTTTGAAACTTGTGGGCCGGAGGAATCGCTCATCTTGATTTTACATCGGGACATCGTTATAATATGTCGTTATCCTGTTATGAAGCAGGAATGTCGCAAGCATCGTGTTCAAGCGTTTCGCAAGCGGCCTCTTGTTGATTGTTTGCCCTGTTTGGCAGACAGATTATTACAGACCTTTTTATTACAGCCCAAGGAATTACGCCATGTATCGAACTGTACTTGCCCTTGTGTTTTTGCAATGTGTGTTGGGGATATCCGCCGCGCTGGCGACCGATTACTACGTTGACAGTTCCGGTGGAAACGATCTATCAGCCGGAACCACGGAGCAAACCGCGTGGAAAACTCTTCTCAAGGTAAACAACGAAAAATTCAAGCCGGGCGACCGAATCCGTTTTCGTTGCGATTGTACCTGGCGGGGTCAACTGGTCGCCAAGCCGGGCGAAAAAGGAAAGCCTGTCGTCTACACCTCTTACGGGACAGGGAAAAAGCCGCTCTTGCTCGGTAGTGTTTCGCTTGCCGATGTTTCCACGTGGGTGAAGTCGTCCCGTTTGCCCCATGTGTGGGAAACGCGACCAGCGAAAGTGATTGCCGAAACAGCCTTGCCCGGCTTTACCCAAAAAGGTTGGGTAATGTATACGGAGCAGGAAGCCCGGGTTAGTGTATCGCGCCAGTTACTTGATTCCTTGCCGAACTATCACCTCGTTTGCAGTGCCAAGAGCAAAGACGAGAAAAACTCGCATATTCAGTTTTCGACTCACGGTCTGTCTGTCCACGCCGGACAGGTGATTGCGTTTCGCTTCAAGATGAAATCGACCATTCCGTTCAAGCTCAATCATATTGCGCTCATTCAGGCCCCGAAGCCTTGGGCGACTTATGGAAACCTCGTGAGCAAAACTTGTTCGATTGAAAAAGAATGGAACGAGTTTGAGGTCCGATTCACGACCGTTCGAAATGCCGACGATGGACGGCTTGTGTTCTTTTTGGGAAGCGAGTTGCCGCAGGGAGCCCAGGTCGATTTTTGCCCTGTCGGCATGTCGTGCCTGGAAGTCGATTCGATTGATTTGCCCATTGATGTCGGCAATATTATTTTAAAGCGCAAAGGGACCACCCAACGGCAGGCCGCGTTTAAGCGCTGGGAAGAAGACCAGCTCAAAGAGCAGGACGATTTTCTTTACGACAGGAATCGCAAGTCGGTTTTATACTATTCGAAAACGAATCCCGCTCTTCTTTACGACGAGATGGAAGCGGCGCTGCGACAGCATAATATTGCCGGTACACATGATGTGCTAATCGACGGTCTGGCTCTTTCGCGCAGTGCCGCGCACGGTGTCGGCGGCGGTGGTCAATATCGCGTGACGATTCGCAACTGCGATATTACCTGGATTGGCGGCGGCGAACTGAGCGGCAACATACACAAACGTGTTCGTTTCGGTAACGGAGTGGAGTTTTGGGCAGGAGCTTTCGATAATCTGGTTGAGAATAATTTTTTTGCCGAAGTGTATGATGTTGCCATGTCGAATCAGGGCCGCGAGTTGTGTGAGGTCAAGAACGTTGTTTGGCGAAATAATATAATATGTCGCTGTGAACAATCCTACGAGATTTGGTTTACCCATCCTGAAACGCAAATACGCGGTCTGGTCTTCGAACACAATACGTCGGTCGATACCGGTTTTGGTTGGAGTCATCGTCAGCGGCCGGACAAACGCGGAACACACCTCCTTTCGTACCAGTTAAAACCGCTTGTTTTCGATATGTCTGTTCGCAAAAATGTTTTCTGCCATACGAAGAATGATCTGATCTGGTTCTATAATGAACGTGCCGCCGAATTCAAAATCGACGACAATGTCTGGTGGCAACCAGCGGTCAATGGCGTTCCGGGGACCGGGCAGAAACTCTTTTTTTGGGACGCGACCAAACCGAAACATGTTGATTTCGCCGAATACCGCAAATTGACCGGCAACGACGCAAAAAGTCGTTTCGTTGAACCGAAGTTCATGGACCCCGGTCGCGACGACTTCCGTATAACCAACCGTGAACAAATCGGTGACGCCGGAGCAAGTCGATAATTCGCAGAATTTGCGTAAATTCGCAGAATCTGCGTATCCTTGCCTTCCGGTTCCATTTCACTTTTCCCGGGCAACTGAGTAAGTCATACGACGACTGGCCATCCGGGTTTTATTTGAGGAGAATTGCGTGAAACACTTGTTTTTACTTTTTGTCGTTGGTGTGACACTGTTTTCGGCGGAAGCCGCAAAGGCGGAGTATCTCACTCCGGAAGAGGCCGGCTTTCGCAACTGCGCACTGATCTATTACAATGAAAATTACAAGGCCGATGCCTTTAAACCGATACTCGTCAAGTATGTCGGGGGCAAACCGACCCCGCAGCCCGGCTATGACGCCGTTCTCTTTCTGATCTTTACGCTGAACAATAAATCGACGCTGGTCGGGTCAACCGATTTTACCGACTGGAAGGACCAGATTGACATATACTTCCATCGCAAGATCAATGTACCTGCTCTGGCTACGGCGGTAAAGGAACTTCGCGAACAGGGTATGATCAAGGAACGAATCAAAGTGATTTTTTCCATACCGTGGCCTAATCGCCAGACGCATGATTTCGGCGATGTCGATGCCGATGGCAAATCGGAAGACCTTGCCAAGCCCGGCGACCTGGATAAAGTTCTGTCGTGGTATATCGGTCGAGTTGCTCAGGAAATGAAAGCATATCCCGAACTTGACCTTTGGGGCTTCTATATGATGAATGAAGGGCTGTCGAAACAATATTACGATATGGCCAGACGTTTCTGCAAGTGTATTCACGATCAGGGCTTTGGCGCGTTTTGGATTCCGTATTACAATGCCGCGGGAGCCGCGGACGCGTATGAACTTGGTTTCGACGCGGTGGTCATGCAAAGCAATTGGACATTCGGTGTTCGACCGGACGGCTCGGGGACCCGCCGCAATCGATTGCTCAATACGGCGACCTGGGCCAGGGAACATCATCAGGGAATAGAGCTCGAAATCAACCCGTATGAAGAACCCCGTTGGCAAAGTATCTTTGCCCGAACTTTGGAAACCGGAACGCAAACAGGCTTTCAGCGTGCGGCCAGCGCAACCTATTTCGGAAGCGATTTCTATTGGGCCAGGTCGAATCGGCCGGGCACAAAAGCGCTCTATTCACTTTGGATGGATTATCTCGCGGGAAAGCCCATTGTGCTGCCTCAATATGGCCGTTGGGAAGAAAAGTCTTTGACTGATGGTCGTTCTGAAATCCTTTATCGATTCGACAAGCCGACGAATGTTCGTTTGATCGACCTGTTTTATCGTGAGTTGCCGGGCGACTATTTCGCGGCGGTGACGACAGTCTTTGGCCGTTCAAACGCGGCGGACCAATGGACTCCACTGGGATGGAAGCTTGGACGTTTGACGAAGGACGCTCTGCGACCGATTGAGAATTGGACCATTTCCTTCTTGCTGACAACGGTCAAAGAATTGCGTGTCGTCGTAAGTCCGCTTGACGGAACCCGCTGCGGACAATTGGTTGGTGTTGAGCCCGACCCGGAGTCGGGAAAGCTCTGTGTCTCGAAGAGTTTTCGCAAGCCGTATACGACGAACAAAGAGCCAATGACCGCGACTTACCCCGATGAATCCGGCCGCGATTTACTCGACGGCGTAACGGAAGGCTCCTGGAAACATTATGTCGGTTGGGAAGGAAGATGCCCGGCGGAAGTCTATCTGGATTTCGGCGAAATCATTGACTACGATGAAGTACGCCTGCACATGCTGGATCAGCGTTCGGCAAGTATTACCTGGCCTCAAATTATCGAGGCTGTTTCGTCTTGCCGTCCAGGTATACAAGCCAATGCGGGATATGGTCCTGTGCCGGAAGGTCTTCAGTTTGCCTGCGATTTCCGTGGAACCCCGGAATCGAAAGTTGCGACTCTCAAATTGAATTCGCCGAAAAAAGCCCGGGCCATGACCATTCGATTCAAGTTGCGAAGTTGGCTCTTTTTGTCCGAAATCGAGTTGTATAAAAACGGTAAACGCCTCAATAACGAAAAGTTTTCGTATCGGCTTTCCCTGCTGAATCACAGTCCAAAAGCGCGAAAAGATCAATATCCTGACGATGGCGTGATGTTAACCGATGGCAGTGTCAGTAGCGAGTTTGGCTCCGGCAGCGTCGGGATGAACGGCGGAACACCGTTGACCGCGACCGTTGATCTGGAAAAAACTCAATCGATTAAACGCGTGACATGTTGGCTGATTGACGGACACGGCGGTGGTGTTCGAATGCCGAAAAAAGGAAAGGTTCGCTTTTCGACGGACGGTAAAGTGTGGAGCGATCCCACGGCGTTTACGATGCCGCCCAGTCAAAAAAGTACTTCCAATCGCGCCGTTCCGGTCAGCGTATCACTCGGGCAGACAGCCCGATACGTCCAGGTTGAATTTTCAACGGAAAGCTGGACGTTTCTTTCGGAAATCACGGTGGAATAAGCGTCTCGTGGCCGCGCGATCAGAAAGGCAATCAGACAACCAAGCGACCACGCGATCAGAAAGACAATCAGACAATCGGGCGACCACGCGATCAGAAAGACAATCAGACAATCAGGCGACCGCGCGATCAGAAAGACAACCAAACAATCAGGCGACCGCGCGATCAGAAAGGCAATCAAACAACCAGGCGACCGCGCGATCAGAAACGCAATCAGACAATCGGCTACTGACGAAACGACTTGGCAAGTTTATACTCTATACTGTCGATGAGCGCAATCCAACTGGCCTCAATAACGTTTTCGTTTACGCCAACGGTTCCCCAAACTTCGTCTTGATCTTTGCTTTCGATAATAACGCGAATCGAAGCGGCGGTTCCGGCGTCCGAATTGAGAATTCGAACTTTATAATCGACCAGCGACATTTCTCTCAAAACAGGGAACAGAGGGCAAAGCGCTTTCAGGAGAGCCGCGTTGAGCGCATCGACCGGGCCGTCTCCTTCGGCGACCTCGTGCCGTGTCACACTCCCGATTTTGAGTTTGACCGTGGCGATGGTCTCCAGGGCTCCGTTTTCATTGGCGACAACGTTTGTCTGGTAATTGATTCGCTCGAAATGGGGCCGGTACAAATCAGCCGTCTTGCGAACAAGCAAATCGAACGATCCTTCGGCCGCCTCGTACTGATACCCTTCGTTTTCTTTGCGAACAACCGCTTCAAGAATGCGGGCAAGCAATTCGCTATTGTCGGCAATATGATACTTGGCCGTACGCGCCATGATATTGGCGCGTCCGGAAAGCTCACTCACGAGAATGCGCCGCTGATTACCCACTCGGGCAGGATCGACATGCTCATAAGCTTTCGTATCCCGATGAATACCACTGACGTGCATTCCTCCTTTGTGCGCAAATGCACTGCGTCCGACAAACGGCTGACAGTTCGACGCGGAAAGATTCAAAAGCTCGAACACATATCGCGACAGCTCGGTCAAATCGGCGAGCGATTCCGGTAATAACGCGTCATAAGCTCCCTGCTTTTTGAGAATTAAATTGGCGATGATCACAATCAGATCGGCATTGCCGCAACGTTCGCCGAACCCGTTAATCGTTCCCTGGACAATGGACGCCCCGGCGTCTACCGCGGCAAGCGAATTGGCAACGGCCAGTCCACAGTCGTTATGCGCATGAATCCCGATGGGCAGGTCGAACCGCTTCACGACGTCACGCACGGCCACCGCAATTTCTTCCGGCATGCTTCCGCCGTTGGTATCACACAAATTGACAGACGCGGCTCCGGCGTCGACCGCGACTTTAAGCGTCTCAAGGGAGTAGTCCGGATCGTCTTTCCTGCCGTCGAAAAAATGCTCCGCGTCAAAAAAGACGGTTCGATCGTGCGACCGCAACCATGAAATCGTATCGGAGATCATGGCGAGATTCTCTTGACGAGTCGTTCGAATAACCTCCGTTGCCTGATACGCGGAAGCTTTTCCGACGATGGTCACGATCTTTGCTCCGGACGCCAAAAGCGAGCAGACTCCGCCGTCGCTTTCCACATGGGCACCTTTGCGCCGGGTCATACCAAAGGCACACACCGTCGAATGTTTCAGGGGCGTGTTCCGAATCTGCTGAAAATACTGTTCGTCTTTATCGTTCGACGCAGGATAGCCGCCTTCGATATAATCGAATCCCAATTCGTCCAAACGTTGCGTAATACGAATTTTATCTTTCAGGGAAAACGTGATTCCTTCGGTTTGGGCCCCGTCGCGTAACGTTGTATCGTACACTTCAATTCGTCGCATAAATTCTCCGATGTATTACACTACCGATATTTCATACTACCGATTCTTCAAATTTCGTTGATTTGCTCACCGGCTGCCTTTCGACAAGCAGAAAGCTTTGCGCCTCGCGGCGCAAAAACACAAGGAAAACCGGTGATCAAAAATCACAAGGAGCATTCTGCCGCCATGCAGTCCGCCGCGATTTTGCCATGCTGTCAAAGAATCTCTTCAGCAAACTCCGCGTTGAGACTCTGAAAACCATTCTCGCCATTCGACTCGTCGACAATAACATTGATATTGCGTTCACTGGTACAGATAATGCTCACGTTGATTCCGTTTTCGGAAAGCGTTTTGAACATGCGGCAAACCAGTCCGGTATGACTGCGGAGGCCCGTTCCGCGAATCGTCAGTTTGGCCACGGTCGGATTATTTAGCGATTGCGCTTTGTATTCGCGACTCAGTTCGTTCATAAGTTCGGTGACTACGGCCGCGTCTCCACGAGCGACCGTAAAACTGATATTGGCCAAATTACCGCGTCCTACACTCTGAACAATTAAATCGACACTGATTTTCTTTTCGGCAATGCGGTCAAACATGGCGGCGGCCAAACCGGGTCGATCCGGTACATCCGAAAGAGTGAATCGCATCTCCTGTTGATCCAACGCAATTTGCTCAATCAAAATTTCTTCCATACCGGTCAATCGGGAAACGAATTCGCCGGGGACCAAATCGCGTTCATCCTCTTCGGAAGCCGTTTGCGTTTGAGTGGAATCGCAGATTGATTCAACCGGAGTTCTTTCTTCCGGCGACAGATTAAGCTCAAACGCTTCATGAACAGCGCGTAAAGCGGTTACACCATCGTCCCGGCTAACCAGAGCCGAAATCTTGATGTCGCTCGTTGTGATCATCGAAATATTGATTCCCTTTTTCGATAGCGCGTGGAACATTTTCTGCGCCACACCTGTCTGATTTTCCATTCCCAACCCGACGACAGAAACTTTGGAGACCTTTTCTTCGCTTTCGAGTCCTTCGGCACCGATTTCCCGAATCGTTTTGGTAATAATTTCGCGAGCGGAGGCAAAATCGTCGCCCGGCACCGTAAACGAAATATCCGTCCTGCCTGCCGAACTGATGTTTTGGGCAATCATGTCTGTCGGAATCTTCGCTTGCGCGATACGCGAAAAGAGCTCCATGGCCACGCCCGGCCGGTCTGGAACGCCAATAACCGTGAATCGCGCTTCATCCTTGGCAAGGGCCACGCCGCAAACCGGAACGTGGGGCGACTCCGGATTCGGACCAATGATCGTACCAGGGTTATCGCTGAAACTGCTCCGAACGTGAACGGTTACGCCGAATTTTTTCGCGAATTCAATGGAACGGCTGTGCATGACGCCGGCACCCAGACTGGCCAACTCAAGCATTTCGTCGTAACTGATTCGCTCCACGCGTCGGGCTTCCGGAACCACTCGCGGGTCCGTTGAGTAAACGCCGTCCACATCGGTATAAATATCGCAACAATCCGCTTTAAGAGCAGCCGCCAGAGCAACTGCCGTTGTGTCGCTTCCCCCGCGACCAAGCGTTGTGTAGTTGAAATCATCGTCTATTCCCTGAAAGCCTGCCGCGATCACGATCTTTCCTTCATCCAGCGCCTTTTGCATACGCTCGGTCGAAATGGAGCGAATGCGCGCCTTACTGAACGAGTTATCGGTACGAATGCCAATTTGCGCCGCGGTCATACTGATCGCTTCATGACCAAGTGTTTGAAGAGCGATTGCCATAAGGGCAACGGTAACCTGCTCTCCGGTTGACATGAGCATGTCCATTTCCCGCGTGTTCGGATTGGGGGTGATTTCCTTGGCCAACGCGATTAAATGATCGGTATTCTTGCCCATGGCACTGACCACCATGACAACCTGATTTCCTCTCATTGTTTCCCGAATCGCTTTTCGGGCAGCAGCCAAAATTTTATTGGTATCCGCGACACTTGTCCCACCGAACTTTTGAACGATCAACGCCATGATCACAACCCCTTTCCTAAACATTGATTGAAAATAAGCCATGTTCCGTCAATTATTTTCCAAAACAGGTTTTCGACAAGGATACCCCCTGCCTGTTTTTCCCGAAAAGAAGTACTTTTGGCGGGGTTTTGTCTATTGTCATATTATATAAAGCGACTTATTTTGAAAGTTCGCTTGGCCTACTGGAATAATGAGAAGACAATAACTTGCGTACGAAACGTAAATTAGTATTTGTGTTTATATAGAATATATTATCGATCATTCCTGCGACGCGGGCAAGATGATGTTTTGCCGGATGAGGCAAGACCATGGGGCGGCCCCGTGGTCTTGCGGGTTTCAACAGATTTTTCGCGTTGCGCGGCTTGAGTGCTCCCGTTTTCCGAAGGTAAACGCGGAAGGAATGGCCGGAATTGAAGAATCGGAAGTAAAAAGGTTTGCGTGATTTTTGGCGCTGTGCGGCCTGAATCCCCCCGTTTTCCGAAGGTAAACGGGGAAGGAATGGCCGAAAACTGAAGAATCGGAAGTAAAAAGGTTTGCGTGATTTTTGGCGCTGTGCGGCCTGAATCCCCCCGTTTTCCGAAGGTAAACGGGGAAGGAATGGCCGAAAACTGAAGAATCGGAAGTAAAAAGGTTTGCG
>JAQVID010000081.1 GCA_028695865.1 Thermoguttaceae bacterium
ACCAATCCAATCCAAACGAAACGAAAAAGAAAACCACGACAAACAAAAAACCGAAAGTTTGAAGCCAACGCGGGATTCTTTGGAGTTGTATTTTCTTTTCATGGGCTTGCAGCCCCTGAAACCCTGCTTCGCGGGGCTTACGACGAATGAATAGTCCACTCGCTAAACTCGTTCCATGCCCCCGCCTTGCAACACTTACAGCAAATGTATGGTCCAGACGTTCAGATCGTTCCCCTGTTCCCGGTTCTCTGACGCTTACGACCCCAACCAAACATTTATACCACGCCTACCACAGATCATACCGGCGTTTACACTGTTTACCGCGCTCATTCCCGCGTTTACGCTGTTTCCTGTCGGGCAAAACCCGATAAAGCCGGGGGGTGGGGGTGCAACGCCCACACTGAAAACACACGATGCATCCTGTTCTGCACCGGTCCGCGTCCAAACCAAACCAAATGGACGGTCGCGGCCGAGCGTCGGACAACATTTTTATCGAGCGATTTTGGCGGACCGTGAAATACGAAGAGGTGTATTTAAATCAGGATGAAAGCGTCTGGGAATTGGAGGATCGCCTGACGCGATGGTTTGACTTTTATCGTTATCGTCTATCGTTATCGTCTATCGTTATCGTCGGCGGCACAGTTCGCTCGGCTACCGTTTTCCGGCAGAGGTTTCCTTTGGTTGAGAACGAACAGGAAAACGAGCTGAGATTATTTATGAAAATGAAACAACAAAGGAAGATTGACCTATTGCATTCGGGAGGGAATTATAGATAATCATTGAAGAGGAGTCAGGAGGATGGTGTTCGTGATTTCGTATAACCAAAACGGAATGGCAACAGACGAATATAGCACTGTATTCAAATGTCCCCCATGGGGGGCATGCCTATCAACTCAAATCCTCTACGATACAATATCATTTTCTGTCCAACGAAACGGATCCACCTTATATAAATAGTATTGGTGTCCAAGAAGATAAGGACTAGTGCCGTGTTATCTAAATAATAAGTTTCTGTACTTTCCCCGGTTTTTAAACGGCCACAATTTGATCGAACAGGCGTTTTTTCAGGTCGTTTAATATTTTGGGGGTTAGGGTTTTGGCGTATTTCGCCGAAAAATACGCCCAGTGTTCTTCGGTTTGCATCGCCATTCGTTTGTTTTTATGCGATGGGCGGCGAGCAACATCGTCCCACGGGGGACGATGCCGGGTCAAAAACGTTGCATCTTTATCCCAAGCCCAAAGTTCGACAATCGCATAGTTCATCGCAAGAATCTGGAAACAGGCAAGATTACTTTCAAGATTGCGGACATGTTGCTTGCCAAGTCCACACACTTCTTTCAAGTCCTTGAACATTTCCTCGATACTGAACCGCTTGCTATAACTCTCGATTATCTCCTCCGGCGTCAAATGAATATTTGTCGAAACGAACGTTCCCTGTGGGCCGATCTTCTCTTTGACGGTGCCGTCGGATCGTGTTTCCTGTTTGACGATCCGGCTGACGACAACACGAATCGCCTTTCCATCCGAAACATGGCTGGTGAGAATCGCCGACTTGTATTCTATAAGCTCTTCTCTGCCGTACACGAATACCGTTGTCCGGGTCAGACGACGACGTCTGTCTTGCATGAGATCGTCCGCTTTCATGGAGTCGCCGTATTTTTGAGGTCGTCCCCGCCGTTTCTCCTTTGGAACTTCCGGCAGTTTGTATAAATTCGTATTGCTCTTGAACCGTGTTACAATCTCCACCCCCAACTCCACCATTTTGGTAAACACATCTTCCGAGACATAGCCCCGATCGAACAGTAATTGAACCGGTTTTTCCAAGGCTTTCAGCTTTGGGTGTACTTCAGCGACCATTTCGTTCAGGAGTTCAAGTTTGGTCTTGAATTCCGGTCGTTTGTACTCCTCAATCTTTTTCAGATCGTCCCGCCGTATGTACAATCGATTCGACAAAGGAATACTGATCGTTCCCCAGAACGGATGCTCAAGCACAAGGGACAGTACGACCCAGGAATGGCCATAACAAGTCGTTGTATCCACGTTCGGACTGGTCGGATCGTGATGCCATGTGAGCGCCTTCGATCTTTGGCCCGGATCGTTTTGTCGGCGAATCGTCTGCTACTAATCGTATCCTCATCTCCTGTAAAACTTCCGAGGGCAGATTTTCAACCAGCCAATCAAGGAACCGGCTCTGTACAGCGTCTGTTTGGGTTCCCAACCGACTCAAGTGGTAATAAAACTTCCGGAATCGTCTTTTCTCGTCAACGGACCGAATCCATGACGAGACCGTCGAACAGGTCAACAAGGCCCCAAAAATAAATTTCTGAAACCAGCGACGACTGGGCTTGTACAATGCGTTTTCCATTACTATAATGAACGTATGGATGCAACGATTCGCCTCCTGCGACTTGTTGCTCATGAGAGAGACTCCTTTCGTTATCGTTTTGTTTGTGGTTATTCCAAACAATAACAAATGAGTCTCTTTTTTCCTATATCAATTTTTCAAAACTTTCTCCTTGGCTAAAAATCGGGGAAAGTACATATCTGTGTTAAGCGTGGTATAAATGTTTGGTCGGCGTCGTAGACATTGCAGGGCGGGGTAGGGTACGAGTTTAGCGAGTGGACTATTCATTCGTCGTAAGCGTTGTGAGGCAGGGTTTCAGGGGCTGCAAGCCCATGAAAAGAAAATACAAATCCAAAGAACCCCGTCTTGGTTTCAAACATTTGGTTTTTTGCTTGACGCGGTTTTCTTTTTCGTTTGGTTTGGTTTCGTTCGGTTCGGTTTGGATACGGATCCGTATAGAATAGTACGAGTCGTGTATTTTCAGTGTGGGGGTTGCACCCCCACCCCCCGGCTTTGTCGGGCTCTGCCCGACAGAAAACAGTGTAAACACGGAATTGAATGCGGTAAACAGCGTAAGTGTCGGAAAATGATCTGCGGTAAGTACGGTATAAATGTTTGGTCGGGGCCGTAAGCGTTGCAGGACAGGGAACAGGGGAACATGCTGAACGTCTGGATCATCCATTCGCTGTAACTCCCACAAGACAAGGGATTGTGGAATGAGTTTAGCGAGTGGACCATTTATGTGTCGTAAGCGTTGTGAGGCAGGGTTTCAGGGGCTGCAAGCCCATGAAGAGAAAATACAGTTCCAAAGAATCCGCATTGGTTTCAAACCTTTGGTTTTTCGCTTAACGCGGTTTTCTTTTTCAGGGTGGGGTCACATTGGGGTTTTGCATTAGGGCGAAATACGTTATACTGGTAATATTGAAGTCAAAATCACAACCAAAACCCAGAGGTATTACCATGATGAAAGATGTTTTCTTAAAGTCTTTAACTCCAGCCGAGCAACTGTTTGTTGAAAAGGCCTTGGCTGCGTTTCGCCAGACAAAGCAGGTCGCGGAGCAAGCGTCCGAAGGCAATGTCATCAATGCCATTGAATCGTATCTCGTGGAAGACGGCAGGAAGATTCTTGGAGAGATGTTCCAGGGAGTTCTGGAGTCCACCGTCGAAGAAAGCGAAAAAGAAGGCGTCAAGAGCTGTCCGAAGTGCGACAAGAAGATGAGAAACCGAGGTCGCAAAAAAAAGAATCGTAACGGCGGTGGGAGTGATAACGTTTAGTCGGTCACATTATGAATGCATGCCGTGTCATTACTCCGAGTTTTACGCTGACCGTCGATCGCAAAAGATGTTACCACGACAACGACCGGAGGACGCAATCTGATCGCTCTTGCGGGAGGAAGTTGGGGACACGAATCGGTGACCAGGTAACCCAGGGCGTCTTCGTCGAGGTCTTTCGATAGGAAGCGGTCAGGTTGAAGGGGCGTATAAAAACATGGTTGGTCGTCGGCTGAAACAAACCGGTGCCCGTTGGAATAAGACTCGGTTAAACAATATGCGGGGAGTGACCTCACTTATTCATACCGGTCAATGGGACACTTTTTGGCAAGATAAATCCGTTACACGGCCAAAAGCCGAAAAAATCGCCGGCAATGTCATCACTAAATTACCCAATTTAGCAATAAGTTTTTGACCGCATCCGATTTTCTACTGCCGACAAAGAGCCAACCAATGATTGACAACCCCAGTACAGCAGATTGTAATAAAAATCGTGTTAGCGTCAAAACAGACCCGAATCCGTTGTGAGCACGGACGGGAGTTTTTGGCATATCCTTTGTTTATTATATATGGGTATCATATTTGTCCTTTTATTTTGTAATTAACACACAAAACAATCGTCGTTTGGCAATGGGCGAATGGTTTTTGATGATTGTTTTAATATGTTTCGTTGCCGGAACGTTTTGTTCCCTTAACGAAGCACAAGAGAAAGCAAGCTCAAATGCCTGGTCCGGCAGAACCATCCGTGTTCAGCTTCAGGATAAGCCTGGTATTCAGTTCCTTGGTCTTTTGGTTGCAAAAGAATTGGGTCTGTTCACCAAGGAAGGTCTGCCGGAAGTCGAATTGCTATGGAACACGCGTTTTCAGCGTGTGACAGATGCTCTTGCCGATCATCAATCAGAATTTGCCACAGGTTGGATGTCTGACGGAATTTATGCCCAGGCACAGGGAAAGTCGGTTGTGACCATTGCCGCGGTGTCTCAACATTCTTCTTGTTGTATTCTGGTTCGAAATGATGTTTTGGGTAAATCGCATGCGAGTTTGTCGGATCTGAATGGAAAGAAGCTGGGTATCTGGTTCTGTCACGAAATTCCTCCGAAGGCTTTCATGGCCATCAATAACATTCGTCCGAAGTATGTCGTGCACCATTCGCATTCCAATATTTTATTTTCGGAAGGCGCGGTTGCAGGAATGTTTTCTACGATTTATTCCGTTTCGTTCATGACGAAATACACGTCTTTTCGCGAGCAGGTACAGGTGTTCCGATTTTCGGATTATGGTTATGATATTCCTGAAAACGTTATTCTTTGTACCGGGCAGTTCTTGCGCGATCAGCCTGAAGTTTGTCGGAAATTTATCAAGGCGATGTTTTTGGGATGGTACAAGGTTTTTGAGGATGAAGAAGCCGCTTTGAAGATATACTCAATGTATTGTCGCAGTGCCAATGTGTTGGACGATCCGTTTATTGCCAAGCAACAGCTTGCGGCGTGGAAAACCGTTCTTGATCTTGCTTCGGAATGGGAAGCCAACGGCCAATGCCAGAAAGAACAATATGAGCGATTGGTCAAAGGTTTGGTTAAATCCGACGCGATCGATCCCGGGAAAATACCGGCTTTTGAAGAAATCTTTTGGCCAGTTTTGGATGAGGCGACGTTCAAGCGTCTGCAAGCGTCGGTCAAGGTTCCGTCGTCGCTCAAAAAGACCGAACGCGAGGGACAACATGAGTAAAACACGAATAACTCTGGTCGTTTTTCTTCCTTCACTGGTGGTTGCTCTTGTTCTGTTGCATATATATATTGCGATGGAACTAAAGAACGGTCTTCAAACGAATTTGGAGTTTCTGCAAAAACGGGTAAACGATTACAGTTTGGCCATGACGATCAATGCTCGTGATATAACGCGTCAGGTCGATATTATTGCGTCGTTACTCAGTAGCGACAAGAACGACGATGTTACAAAGATATTGGAAAAGTCGATGCAGGAGTATTCTTACGTCGATGGTCTGACCGTAGCGATTGACCCGGATTTTTTGAAACGACTTCAGAACGGACGCTTTCCCGGTCTTGATTTACACCAACGTTTTGGCAAGCTGGAGGTTGCAGGAGTGCCGTCGTCACTTGTGCTGACGATTTATCGGGGCGAAAACAGTTCCTTGCGATACAAACAGTCCTTTCAGGAACCGTATACCGTTGCCGACTGGTACATTGTTCCGAAAATGGTATCCGAACCGCAATGGTTAAATCCTTTTGTAAGTCCCACCACAGGTCGAAGAGTTTGCTCCTATGGACGTCCATTCTACTACAAAAATGTTTTTGCCGGAATCGTTGTCAGTTTTGTTCCGATCGAATCGCTGATTGATCCGCGAGGAGTAAAGCTTCCGTCAAGAAACAGTACAGACAAGAATCGTTTTTTTGTGTTGGGACGCGCAGGCAATGTCATTTATCATTCCGATTATGCGAAGTGGCCGAAATACAGCCTCTATTCCATGGCGGAAGAGCGAGGAAAAAGGGAAATCTTCACGATCATTGATTCGATGATTAAAAACGATTCCGGCTGCGTCAAGACCTGCTCTCTTGCCGCACAAGTCAAGTACCGGAGCAATGCCGATACCTGGTATGTTTATTCGTCGCCCCGGAGTCAGATTCTGTGGACCGTTGTCGGTGCGTTTGAGCAAGACGATGTACTCTCTGACTGGAAATACTCGCTTGTTGTTTTTGCGCTGGGCGTTCTCCTCATGATGATTGTGATTTGCTCCGTTATTGTCTTTTTCCTTTTTCGGGCTTTTCGTCCTGTTGAAGAAATGATTCGAGTCGCGGAAAAAATTGCCGCAGGCGACTTAGATCAACGAGTCGATCCGCGTTTTGCGAACAATCACGACACAACCGGCAAGCTGGTTAGTACATTCAACAGCATGATCAGTAATCTTCGCGGGAACATGAAAAAAGCGGTTAATGCGTCCACGTCCCGCCTGATTATTGAAAACGAATACTCCATGGCACAGGAATTGCAAGAATCATTTCTTCCCCGAGAACGTAATATCCAACGCCCGGAAAAAGGGTATTCCATTGGCGCAAACCTCATTCCGGCCAAGCATGTCGCAGGTGATCTGTTCAGTTATTGGAACTTGACGGATACGGTCGAAGCCGTGTTGATCGCTGATGTTTCCGGCAAAGGAGCTCCTGCCGCCATGGTCATGCTGGAAGTAATTACCTTGTTTCGGGAGTTGGCCAATAAGACCATCTCGCCGAGTGAAACGGCTACACGAGTCAATGCCCAGTTCACGTCCGCCGGAGCCGCCGGAGAACATTTGTTTATCACCCTGTTTTTTGCCCATTATGATTCCGAGACGGGCAGGCTTCAGTACGTAAACGCCGGTCATAATCCGCCAATTATTATTCGGAACGGAAAAGAATTGGAGGAATTTCCTTATGCGAAAGATTACGTGCTTGGTGTAGTGCCCGATTACGTATATACTTGTGAAGAGACGACCCTCCAGCCGGGTGATACCTTGTTTCTTTACACAGATGGTGTAACCGATACATTCTCGCATGAAGGGGACCAGTTTGGCTCTGATCGCTTGCGTGAAACACTCCTCAAAGCAAGCGATGCCAGTGCCGAGACGCTCTTGGAAACAGTGCTTGACGCGCTGGATCAATTTCGTGGAACACAGAAAGAAGGGAGACTTCCCAATCGTGACGACACGACGATTCTCGTACTTAAAAGAGACTCGCAGGCTCATTCATGACGGCGCATTTTCTGTCATGTTTACGTACCGCAAAAGACGATAATGCCCCGTGGATAAGATAGGGACCAGATACAAGTGTACTGGCAGTGCAAAGATAAACCATCAAACAAAAAAAACCAAGGTATGCAAATTATTGAAGTTCAAACGGAGGCCGAGCTCAAACGTTTTATCGATTTGCCTTGGACGATTTATCAAGCCAATCCCACCTGGATACCTCCTTTGAAGCAGGAGATTCGGGACAAACTTGATCCCGGAAAACATCCTTTTTATCGTCATGGTTGGGCGGCAAAATTTCTCGCGGTCGATAATGGTCGCGATGTTGGGCGGATTCTGGTCGCGGATGATCCCCGATACAACGAACAAAACGGGACCAATACCGGCTGTTTTGGTTTTTTTGAATCAATCAACGATTTTTCTGTGTCAAACGCTCTTTTTGCCCACGCCGCGAAAGTTCTTAAATCGCGTGGCCGTGACCACATGTTCGGCCCGATGGAGTATTCGACCAACTACGAGTGTGGAACGCTCATTGATGGTTTTGAGTATCCGCAACGGGTCATGATGCCGTATAATCCGCCGTACTATCAGTCGCTTTACGAAAAAGCCGAATTCAGCAAGAATCGTGATTTGTACTGCTGGTGGTTCGACCGGCTTTCCGATCCCAGTCAGAAATGGCGACCGCTTTTGGACCGTTTCTCAAAGCGATATGGTGTAACAATTCGACCGTTCGAAATGAATGATTTTGAAAATGAGGTAGCCCGTTGCATGAGTGTTTACGACACGATGCGAAATCAGTGGTGGTGGTCGTGTGTTACTCTTACGAAGGAAGAAATCAATTATTTGGCCGCCAATTTGCGGCTGATAGCCAACCCGGGACATATTTACATCGCGGAAGACAACGGGAAGACTGTCGGTTTTTCCGTAACCATTCCGGACGTGAACGAAGCAATCAAACCGCTTAATGGTACACTTTCGTGGTGCGGAATACCTTATTTGGGTGTTCCCCGGCTTATGTGGCGACTTCGCCGGGTCAGGAATGCCCGGGTTGCTATTCTTTGTGTTTTACCCGAATATCAGCGTCGCGGCGTTGGCGAGCGTCTTATCTTGCAGACCATTGATTACGGTATAAACGTTTTGGACTACACAGGAGCGGAGCTCGGCTGGACCGATGAACTCAATGACAAAGTGAATAAGGTCATTGCCCGAGTAGGCGGCAAACGGTATAAAACGTACCGCGTTTACGAAAAAGAACTTTGAAAAAACTTTGTATCTTGCATTGAAAAAAACATAGTATCTTGCATTGAAAAAAAGGCCGGGGCGAATGACTCTTTGACAGCACAATGGAGATGCTGTAAAACCAGGGCGATTTTTTTGTGGAAAAAGTTGTCTGTTCTTCTGCCCCCCGTTTTTATCTTGCGCGCAAAAATCGCTCCATGCAATATGAAATGTGGTCGTACACTCCAGACAATGAAGCTCTCAAGCAAGTCGCAGCCCGGAAAGCCGCCCAAAAGAAAGCTCAACGGGAAGAGTAATTTCGCAAACAAATCGAGGGAAAACGGAAAATCTCCAAAGGAAAATCGTGGCCGGATCAGGCAGATTGATCATCAACTGGGGACCTAAAGCAGACCCTGTCAGGATACTCCCAAAATTCCGAAAGCATCACCGTAAACACTGACCACAACGCTGTTTACGACTCCGAAAAACAGTCTCGTTAATCCAATTTGCCCCTTTACGAAAATCAAAAAAATGATATAATAGAGGCTATGAAAAACAATGAAAACAGTCTGCTTTGCGTGGGAACATATATATCTGGAATGGGGTGTCGAA
>JAQVID010000082.1 GCA_028695865.1 Thermoguttaceae bacterium
TGTGCAAGCCATCGGCCCAAACGCTCGTCGGAATCAGGGTAAGCCGGCTGCCGACACGGGTAAATTGCGACGTCGCGTCCTGACCATCGACCGTGATTTTCATGGTCTTCCACAAAACAGGCGAATCGTCTGTAATTTGCAATACGACATGGGTTTGCTTGTTAAGCGTAGGCGTTTCCGAAACGATTTTCACTCGCGGCGGGAAATTGTCCGTTCTCTGCGTCCAGCCTGTTTCGCTCCTGTTGCCAACGGTCACACTTGTCAAAACGGGTCGAGCCGCCCCGGCTGGCATTAAAAATGCTTTATACTGCATAAAGGGAGCTTCCACACTGAACGGCGAGGTATAAAACGACTTGTCCGTACCGTCCGGACCTTGGAACTTCGACCAACTGCCCGGTTCACCATTGACATCGTCTGCCGCCGCAAACTGAAAGTTGACCTGCGTACCTTTGGGGGTGTCAGCGGTCCAGGAGACTTTTCCTCCGGTACAAACTTCGGATACAAACCAGCCCGGTCGGGTGTATTGACACTTTGGATCGATGACGGAAAAGTCAACGCTTCGAAAGACGACTTCGTTACCTTGATCAATATTGGGACTGTCAAAGCCGAACTGAACGGAAAACGCAACCGCTTCCGAAGGAATATCACCATAGACAATTGTCTCGTTGAACACACCTTGGCCAATGTGATACGTAAAAGCGTAATCGCCGCACGGCTCGTTTTTCGCATTGAACCACAATACGGCACTGCGCCAACTTCCGCCGCCGGGCTGCGCACCGCGGAGCGATTTGGCGGTTGAGCACACTTCAAACGAAAGCGCGAATTGAGCTCCCTTTCGCGTTAACTTGACCGGCTTGCTTGCAACGTTCCAGGCGGTATCCATCTTAGGAATATCTTTACCCGAAACGACAAGACACTTTTGGCCTTCGTACTCTTGGCCAAAGGTGATTTTCAAAGCATTTTGGTAATTCATCGGTTTGTTCCACTGGTCTGCCGAATCGAACTTACCGACAAACAGCGGTTTGCCCGTCGGAGCATTGGCGACATGCCCATCGACAAAATCCAGCCCTCGGTGCTCCCAAACCGACGCGGCAAACAAGGTCGGAATCGTCCCGCAGAACAAGACCATCAACCCCAGAGCGTTCAAACATAATAAAATTGATCTTTTCATCATGATATCCTTCTGTTGGAATAAATATACTACAGGTACTTCACAGCACCAAACGTTGTTTTTGACATTTGCGATGTTTCGTTTGCATCAAGGAAAACGAACAAACAGGTTTCGCGTTTTGGCGGGAATTTCACGACCATGTTGATACAAAACCGGAATCATTTTTCGAAGGGCAAGAGCGGTTTCGCAATCACACCTGATCGATTATTCCGCGGCCAGGAACGGTTGGACACCCTGGGCAACATCTTCTTCAATTATGGACACAATAACAATCCCGTGACGATTGGCAAATTCGACGACTTGCTCCTCATCAACAAAGATTGTCTTTTTTGCTTCGACAGCGAGCATGTTCGCGCCAGATTCATACATCGTTTGCAGCGTGCCAAGACCAAATGTTGGAACGTCAAAGCGCATATCCTGCTGCGGTTTGGATACTTTGACGACAGTAAAACCGTTTTTTTTGCACAGCAGACCGGCACGGCGTATCATTTCGTCCGTTCCTTCAATGGCTTCAACGGCCAGGACGGCCTGATTTTTGACAGCGACACTCTGGCCCACATCGAGCCGTCCCATTTCCCGGGCAAGTGTCCACCCGAAACAGGCGTCTTTCCATTGTGTCGCCGAAGGAGCACGACGCGTCAAGAGATTTCGTTTCACGAGTAACTCCGGGGCAAAATCGGTCCCGGGAAGCAGCCGAATGCCCTTCTTTTCGAACGCTTCCACTACGGTCAATAAAAGAGTATCGTCTTTACAGTCTTTTTTTTGGGTAATAAAATGAGGCAAAAACAGGCGAATCGTATACCAGTCGGGCAACTGCCGCCAGATAAAGCCGGGCGCAAGCAGAAGCTTCTTGTAAATTTTGCCTGCCATGGTTGCCTGCGTAATACCATGACGGCGAAAAAAACGACATGCCCCACCGAAACGGGCCAAGCCGCTCCAGCGAAACACATCGCATATTTGGGCAAGTTCAGGATCGGCATGATTCACAACGCCCAGGCAGACAACTTCGTATCCCGTTCGCTTGAGTTCCTTCGCCAACATGATTGGATAACGCCCCCAACCGGCGATTAAACCAATTCGTCGGGAAGAACCACCGCAATCCGGCTCAAAAGTCCGCGATGAATCGCAATCCCATCGCCGGTTTTCTGAAGGCATGATACACCACCGAAATCGTGACTACTCGTTTTTGCCCTGATCCTGTTCGACAAGCCGGGCAAGCTTCGTCTGAACATCTTTGAATTCTTTTCGCATGTCGTGAAGTTTGAACAAAGCGACCTGCATTCTCATCTGTTCTTTCTCCGGTGTGGCCGGTATGCCAACATAACGACCTTTGGCCGGTATATCGCCCATCACGCCTGCCTTGGCTCCGAGCACTGCCCCATCACCAATGACGACATGATCCCGTACCCCCACCTGACCGGCCATGACCACAAAATCCCCTGTTCGCACACTGCCTGCCACTCCGGTAAGAGCACAGATCATGTTGTGTCGTCCGATCACGCAGTTGTGCCCGATCATGACCTGATCGTCAATCTTGGTTCCGCTTCCTATGACCGTTGAACCGTATGTTCCGCGGTCAATCGTTGTACAGGCGCCGATCTCCACGTGGTCGCCCAGCATGACATTTCCGTATTGAACGGAAAGAACATGCCCGGCAGAGGATGAATCATAACCAAAACCATAAGCGCCAAGCACAGCCCCGGCATGAATCACGCAGTCAGCGCCAACAACGGTATTCTCATAAAGCACAGCTCGGGGAAAAATCTTTGTTCGCGGTCCAATTTTCGTTCCGGCCATGAGAGTAACACCGGGATGAATTTCGGCCGCGTCTCCGATTTCGACTTCTGCGCCGACAAAAGCTCCCGGCCCGATGCGCACGCCGGTCCCCAGTTTGGCCGATGGATCAACACAGGCCGTTGGGGCTATTTCATCGAGCAAAGTCGGGCGAACAGGACGGAAGAAAAGGGTTATTTTCTCGAACGCGGCAATCACATCGTCAACCTGAATAACAGGGCAACGGGGACAAACGACGTCACGAGGAACAACCGCCGCGCCGGCACCGGACTTAAGGAGCAGATCGATTTTTTTCGGCGTAACCAGGAAGGAAATTTGGTCGTTGCCCGCGCCATGCAGCGGCGCGACATCGGTAATTTCCTTCGAAACATCGCCGACCGGAGTACCTCCGGTCAAAGCGGCCAGGTCGGAAAGAGTTGCCTTTTTCAACGCGAGGTTCCTCTTGCTAAAAAGTGTAATGAAAACAAAGCAAAATTATTTGGACTCTTTGGGTTGGGTCGTCTCGGCAGCCTTGGCCGGAGCGGCTTTCTTTTCAGGAGCCCCCAACATTTTGGTCAACATGGCTTTGATTTCGTTAAGATCACTGGAGACCAGCAAAACGGTACCGTCTTTATCAACCAGAATGCGTGATCCGTCAGCGGGCTTGCCGACAGACGCAGGAAATTCCATTTTGGCATCCATGGTCAATTTGTGCGAGATCACATTCCAATCGAACGCGAAGACGCTCATTACTTGCGAAAGCATTTGCGTGTTGTCGTCAAGATTGACACCGACGATTTCGAAACCTTTATTCTTGTAACCGCTGTGAAGTTCTTTGAGTTCTTCGATCGATTCGAAATAACCGCGGTTGTTCGTCGACCAAATATCAACAAGGAACACCTTTCCATTCAAGGAAGAAGTCGCGAATTTTTCATTGTCCTTTTTACCGGCGACAATACCTTCAAACGCGAGCTTTTTGCCTGTCAGGCTGTCCAGAGCGAGAACGGCTTCCATGGCAGCGGCAACTTCTTTCGCTTCCGGCTTATCGGCTTTCTTGCAATAAGCAATGAAATCGGTCAAAGTATCTTTGAACAGTTTGGGATCATTATTCGCTGCGCCAATTTCCTTGATCGACTTTTGGAGCTGCGGAATCATCGCGGCCATCGACGGGTCTTCGTCAATCAGGTTTTTAATGGACTGACAAACCTTTTTGAACTCGGCAACACTTCCTTTACTCTTGGCGATATTTTCGACCTTGGTCAAGGCAATGACCGCTTTGGCCGAGCGGCGAATCTCTTTCACGCCGTCCAAATCTTTGAATTCTTCCACTGCTTTTTCGGCCTGCGCGATTTTGGAAGCATCTTCCACCGCCTGGCTCACCAGCAATTGAAGCTTGATTTGAGCAAGTTGAGTCAAGACTTTTGCGTCCGGTTTGTCCGCAATTGATTTATCCAAAAATGCAATTAAATCATCTTTGGCTTTCGGATCAGATTTGACTTTGAGCATGTAAGCCTGAATCCGCATACCGAGCACTTGCGATTTTTGTTCTTCAGTCGGATTATTAGCAAGAATTTCATCAGCATACTTGAACAGGGCATCGACTTTCGCGGGGTCCGCTTCAGCAGCCTTGCGAAGCACGGTCGATTTAACCGCAACGGCCATATTCTGGAGTTCCGGAGATTTTTCCTTTTGCAGAAGAGCAACGACTTCCATTGCTTTTTCGCCTGCCTTCGGGTCTTTATTTTGCGGATTGAGAAGGGTCTGCAAACGAACCTGATACAGGCCTGCACGAGATTCTTCGGTCATTTTCGAAAGATCAAGCGACTTGAAGTATTTGTCCAGAGCTTCTTCCTTGGAAGGGTCTTTCATCACGACGCTGGCAAGGCAAATCAGTTTGATTTCGCTTGCTTTGTTGCGAAGACGCATCGACTTGGCATTGTCATTGATCAACTTGTCAACGAAACTCTCAAGATCAGCAAGTGCTTGCGGATTCTTTTCGGAAGCCGACAAGTTCGTTTCCGCCTTGATTTCAAGACCAAGAACCTGAAGTTCTTCGTCTTTTTCTTTCATGATTTCATCGGCAAGGGCGTTTGCCTTGGCGACCATGCCCTCATCCGGGGCTCCCTGCTGGCCCTGGAATTGACTCCGCAGCGCTCCGTATTTAACCTGATATGCCTGAATCTTCGACTTGGTATCCTTGGCGTTTTTCACCAAATTATCCAAATAGGTATCCAGTTCCTTTGACGCGTTGGGGTCCATCTGACTTTTGGCCGACAAGGCGACAACTTTCATTTCGATCGCCCGGCTCTTTTCTTCCGGCTTGGCATTGTCCATGGCAAGCACGCGATCCGCGACCGTTTCGAACGTCTTGACCATTGCCTGCATCAGCTGCATCATTTCGACTTGCGTTTTCGGCTTCGGCAATTTGGGCTGAAGTTCTTCGACGAACTTCAGAAGTTCGGCGGCAGTCGCTTTTTCAGGCACTTGAAAAATACTCATATCAAGCGGCTGGCTTACCGGCGGCATTTGATCAAGCGACAAAGAGGCCGGAGCCTTCGCGTCTTGTGCCACGACCGAAAACGTTCCTACGGCCAGAACCGTAACCAACCCCAATACGATCAACGAAATTCTTCGTAACATTCTTTTTTCCTCAATTTGTGTGTTTGAAATAAATCTCTTCATTTTGTTCGGAGCAACCACAGCCAAGGCTTTCCGCACCCAGGCAAACAAGGTTGCCGAACAAAACAGAACTCCATTTCGGCTAATTATAACATTTTTCCGCCCCGTTTAAAATATCCACCAACGCGAATTTTAGCGAATAATATAAAAAATAGGGGCAACCGTAAATATTTTCAATAGGGACACAACTATTTTTAGGTCTGCTGACAACATACTGCGCATTACACACAAGATACACAGTATACACTGTGTGTAAGACACATATTTCATCCGGTCACGAACGGGCAATCGTGTGGTCGCCGTCGCGACGAAAAAAATTTTCCGGGAGTCATTGACAAAAAACAAATCCATGGGATACTAATAAAATCTTACGGGCGGCTAGCTCAGTTTGGTTAGAGCACTAGCTCGACAAGCTAGGGGTCACAGATTCAAGTTCTGTGCCGCCCACTAAAGGATATTTGGAAGCAATTTCAAATATCCTTTTTTTTTGCTTTTACCACTGTTTTATCGTGCGGCAAGCTACAGAGCCGAACTTTGTCCGCACATCCAAAACGGCAACGATCTGTTACCGATTGACTTGCGAGATTTGTAAAGGCTCGCGTCATTGTCTGCCCGCCCCACTTCGGCAGGTTTGATTCTTCTGCTTTGCGGCGTCCGGAAAAGCAAGCGATAAAATCTGTTAAATCTGTGGAATTTCGCGAGGCGTCCAACACCATATCACCGCATATCGCCGCATATCGCCGCGGTTCAGTTAAGCTTTTCATGCTTTTCATGCTTTTCATGCATTCTTTAATTGTCGCGCGAGATGCGGACAGAACACCAAGTGAATAAAAATATTTGATATTTCGACGATGAGAATGCTTTATTGATCGCTCGCAGGTTTCACAAGTATTACTCGTATGGGCGTCTGTATGCCGTTATGCGATCTTAACTGCTCTGTATTCAATATAATCACACAAATTCAGCGTTTCGATTGAGATCATTACGTATATATTATATTTTACGGTACTTGCGTAATCTGCCGGTTATAAAAACCTCTTAACGACACTCTGGAGCGGAACCTGATGAAGCTGCTTGTAAAAACGGGAAAAAGAGATAAAATAACAAAAGTTGTTCATACAAAACAGAAAAAGAGGACCATTTGCACTTTTTTTCACGATGAGTATAATTGTGAGCGAAGGAATTTCCGGACATAACGCGTGTATGCGTTCAACGGGAAAGTTTCGAAGATTCCGAGCGGGTATGAGTGGGTATGGGAGTCGAGTACATTGACCGGAGCACAGGTATATTTACGGTTGGATGGTCGGGGAAATCGCCAATATTTTCCGGGCGAAACGCTTGCAGGAAGTTATTTTCTTGAAGAGATTCGCAATGATCTCATTGACGCCGTTGAGATTTCCGTGCTTTGGTATACCGAAGGAAAAGGAAGCCGCGATCTTGGCATCCACGCTTTTTGGCGAAGGTCGAACAAGGCGGGCGACTGGATAGACCCGCGTCGGCCGGGGCGCTTCAGTACAACGCTCCCCAATAGTCCCCTTTCGTACCAAGGGATCCTCGTTAAAATATACTGGTGTGTTCGAATTCGTGTTTTTCTTACCAATGGAAAAGAACTTTTCGAAGAGGTTCCTTTCCGATTGGGTGATATTCCGGATGTTCGAACCCTAAAGAGCGACCAACCGACATAAGAGCGCAAAAGTTTCGTCGTTTACGCAGAATCTTGTGCACGCGATGAATTACGTATAATAATACAATAATTGGGTGCGATACGCAACCGGCTTTGATTTCAGTCACAAGAGTCAGTGCTATATCATCCTTGAGGGCGTCATGAAAACGTATGTTACGGAACCCAATTCGAGTCAGTCCTACAGCGGGGAAATCCCTTATCCCATGCAGCGACTTGTCGTCGATTCAGCCGCGACATCGGATGTGAACGAAACCCGTATCGACCAACATCAACATTCATCATGTTCTTTTGCGAAGCGGGACCGCTGCAATCCGTTTTGTGTATCACAGGTTCAGCCGGGCGCCATTCCGTTTTTGTTCGAGCCGAATTGCCTGAGTGAATGGGAATCACGCGATCCGGCCGAATATGAACGATGTTTTTACGAGGCAATGGCCCGGGGTCTGGAAGGGCGAACGGGAATTGGTCTGCTTCATCTGTCAAGGATGTTGGAAAATTGCGATTTTTGCGCTCAAATAGTCGGCCCTCACGGTGGTGGTAAATCGACGCTCATGCTTGAACTGGCAACGATTTTGAAGCAGTCGGACCACAGCGTTTTTTATTATTCCCTTCACGACCGCCAGAGTTCATTTCCTCGGGAATTTCACGACAAGTTGAACGAATGGCTTCATTCCGGGTCGCCCGCGGGAAAACGCATCGTCTTTCTTGACGGTTTTGAGCAATTGGCCTGGTTTCATCGCATTGGTTTTCGATACTTCTGCCGGAGCAGACAGTTGGGTATGCTCCTTTCAACGCACTTGCCGGCGATGGGCTTGACCGTGTTGTATCGAACCGCGACGTCTCGCCGAACGCTTGGACTCATTTTGGAATACCTGCTCGATGAATCTGATTTTCGCGTCGATGAAAACCTGGTCGATAAGTTATTCGATCGATATCGGGGTAATATCCGCAGTATTCTGTTCGACCTGTATGACGAATACGAACGACAACGAATTTTCGACTGATCGCAGGCAATAAATCGAAAGCAATAACAAGGCAATCACAAACGACACGCCAAATAATCAAGGTAAACACCAAGTTGTGCAATCGCGCGACGGAAAGGATAATAAACGATGACTTCTCTTGCGGTGGAACTGGGTACGCTCCGACTTCCCAATCCGATCATGGTTGCTTCCGGCACGTTCGGTTACGCTCGCGAAATGGCATCGCTTGTTCATCTTGCCCGGCTGGGCGCGATTGTCCCCAAGACGATTACGATTGATCCACGTGCCGGTAATATTCCGCCGCGAACGGTTGAAACGGCGTCCGGACTCCTCAACGCCATTGGTCTGGATAACGACGGACTGGACGAATTCATTGACCACAAGATCAAATACCTTAAGACCATTGGTTGCCCGATTATTGTCAGTATCGCGGCAAAAAAACTCGAAGATTGTCAAATCTTTGGCGAATCGCTTTCCAGGGTGGAGGGTGTTACGGCGCTGGAGTTGAACGTGAGTTGTCCGAATGTCAGCGGCGGTATCGATTTTGGCACGGACCCTAATCTTTGTGAGAAAATGGTTCGCATTCTTCGCAAGTACACTCCCCTTCCCTTTGCGGTCAAGCTTTCGCCAAATGTCACTCGTATTGCCGATATTGCCAAAGCGGCAGAAGCGGGCGGCGCCGATATGATTACGGCAACTAACACATGTTACGGACTGGCGATCGACTGGCGGCGCCGGTGTTCGCGGATCGGCAACGGATACGCCGGCTTGAGCGGACCGGCGATCAAGCCGATTGCTCTTCGTTGTGTTCATCAGATATACAAAGCGGTCAAGATTCCGATTATTGGCGTGGGAGGAATCGCGTCGACCGACGATGTTAT
>JAQVID010000083.1 GCA_028695865.1 Thermoguttaceae bacterium
TTGATATTGCCTGGCCGGACCTCTTGCATTTTGCGTCCCTGATAAATATTGGTCAAGATGAACGAGCCATGGTCGGAAGCGGGATCGATCGTGTCGGCAATAATGGGCTCCCGGTCACGCTTTGTTACGGGACGCGGCTCGCCAATCCAAAAGCCTTGCTTGATCAGTTCGGCGGGAAGCTGGAACAGGGTTTCTTCGCGTCCATCACGATCGATCAAGACAACTTTTGTTTTGCAAACGGCCAAAAAGGAAGAGTCGGAAAACGGCCAGGGATCGGTATAATCGTTTTTTTCTGTGACAAACTCAAGACCCTTTTCGGAATCCGGTCCATAAAGCGGATCGAAAAGGGCAAGGCGTCCATAATGTTCTTTTTTACCGTGTCCGGGCGAGTAAACGAAGATGATTTTGTTCGAATTGGGAATGGGCTTTGGATCGAGAAAAACGCCCCCCGGCTTCTGGTTCCCGAACAAAACCATTTGTCTTGTTCCATTGGGGTTCATCGTCCACAGATGATGAAACATGAGATGATTGCGATCAATATACTCCCATCGCATATAAGCGATTTGTCCGTTGGAGAGTACCCAGGGGGTATTATCATGCTCGACGTTACACGAAAGTTGACGAACATTGGAGCCGTCCGCGTTGCATTTATGCAAGGTCGCAACCTGTGTCAACCAGCATTGAACATATCGATTGCAACGGGACGAACAAAAAATAATCTGGTCGTCCGGAAGCCAGGTCGGCTCTATATCGTCCCAGCCGCAAGTACGCTGAATCGGCTGTCCCGAAACATTATTGACCAGACATTCTTTTTCCAGCCCTGTCAATTGTTTCAAGCCGGTTCCGTCAATATTGATTGTGAAAAGACTGTAATGACATTTTCCGGCGGGGAGATAAGAAAAGACAATTCGACGACCATCGTAATGAAGTTGGGGATCGCGAATATTCCCTTGAGTGTCTTCAAAAATTGTTCGGATTTTTTTGGTCTGCGTATTATAGATACAGAGTTTCCCGCCTGAATTTCGGGGGAACGTATACTTCTTTTCATCGAGCGAATAAAAACCGAAATTGGCGTACCAGTGCCCGTCGAAACTCGGCTTTCGCACGGCGAACAAGATTTCCTGAGGCATGCCATCGGCGACGAAGGTTGAAAGCAGAGAGTCGCCGTCTTTTTCGGTCCTGTCTTTAGCGAAGCACCAGGAAGAAAAAACACTCATGGTCCACAAGACCAGTATCGCCGACAAGAGAATCAGGCCACGATTTTTTCGGACGTCGTAACACTTGTCTTTTGACGTCGTGCGGACTCTTTCGGGAAAACGAAAACAGACACTGTTTTTAGCCACGGGACGCTCCTTGCGGTATTTTTATTGTTCTTTAACGAATGACGGTATGATTGACTAATCCGATTCCTGGAACAGGTATCTTGTAACGACCTTTTTCGTCAGGCATGTAGGGCGGAAGGCTGTCCAGTGTGAATTTCCCCAAATCGACACCCGGCAAGGAGTCCACTTCTTCCCAGGAGAGATTTTTTCCGGAATAGACGGCTTCCCGACCGAGAATGGCCGTTTTGGTTGCGCTGCACATGTAAGAGGAATTGTTGAGCGTTTGTCCGGAACGGATGGCGCCGAAAAGAGCTCGCTGCTCTTCCACAAAACGGTTTTGCGACTTGTAGAAATCTTTGCCTCGCCGCGTTTCAAACAAAACGTGACCGCTCCAATCCCGCATAACAATTTGACTGCCAACGTAGTTTGTATATCCTTTGGTTCCGATAATGCGACCATCCATGTCATACCAGCAGTTCTGCTGTCGGGCAAACATGTCAATGGTTCGACCGCCAGGAAGATTATAACTGACCCCCATCGAATCGTAGATGTCGCCGCGTTGCGGTTGTTCCACTCGGGCCATGCGACCGCCGACGCCAAAAGCGTTTTCAGGACGATATTTGTCGCCGAAAGCCCAAAGACACATGTCAAGATTGTGTACGGTCTGTTCGACAAGGAAATCACCGGAGCACCATCGCAAATTGTACCAGGCTCGTATCTCCTGCTGCAAGGGATTGTCACCCGGCCGGGTCGCTCGCGTAAAACCATGAGATGTGAGGTACGTTCCGCGAACCGCCAAAATTTCGCCAAGAATACCATCGTTGATTCGTTTCATGATCTCGATCATCGTTGGTTCGAATCGCCAACAGAGACCGGAAACAAGATTGAGTTTTTTTCTTTTCGATTCTTCACAGGCTCCCGTGACAACGGCCATTCCGACGGGATCGACCGCCGCCGGTTTCTCCGCAAAAATATGCTTGCCTGCCCGAACGGCCGCCTGTATGGTCCAGGGACGAAACGCCGGTATTTCGGTCGAGAAAACAAGATCGCAGTTGGCAATGACACCATCACGGCAATCCGGTCCAATAAAGACGCATTCAGGCTTGACATCCACTCGTGACGGCATTGCGTGACGAAGAGCTTCAAGTGTTACATTGGCCTTGTCGGGAAGGACATCGCCGACGGCAGTCAGTTTCCAGTTCGCATCGGCTTCTTTGGCGTTAAAAAGAGCGCCGCGGCCACGGCCACTGCATCCAACAAGTCCAATACGAATCAGATTATTTTCTCCCGCGTGCACTTTCGGAATGGACGAACTCGCGGCGGCGACAAGACCTGCCTTGATAAAATCACGTCTGGTTGGTTTTTTCATCGTATCTCCTTTTCATCTATCGAATGAATTCATGTGTTTGCCGATTTGTTTTCCTGTTTTTGCCAGGGTAAATATCCTGACGCGGCCAGTACCACCCGTTGAACAAGCAGTTCATGGTCATATGTATACGGATTCTTTAATTCGCCCCGAATATACCGGGCAAAATCGATCAGTTGATTCACATAACGTCCGCGCGGTGGCACGATGGATATTTCGTGCTTGCCCGCCTTGTATTCCTTGCACGATTCTTTCAGAGTCAGACGAATTTTAAGAGGGGGAACCAATGCCTTGGGATTGGACGAAAAACCTGTCTCCATCGGCTGAAGTTCAAGCGAACCTTTTGTGCCCGCGATATACAGACGACGATTCGAGAAACCGGCAACATCGTGAAATGAAATCCGAAGTTGCGCAATGGTCTTGGGATAAAGAAGCAAGGCAAGTGTATTATCGCTTACACCGTCTTTTAGAACAGGACGTTCAATCACCTGGATTTCATCAGGACTTCCCAGCATATCAACGGCCATATCAATGATGTGACAACCGATATTGAACATGGCACCACCACGATAAGCGGCAAGTTCCTGTCGGTAAAGAGGGTTAACTTCGTACTTGTTCATATCGGCGCAGAAATCGCAAATTTCACCGAGCCAACCTTGTCGCACCGCGCCAGTCGCAAAGTTCACCGCAGGATTCCCGCGAAACATATAACCGGGCTGAATAACAAGGCCTTTGGCCTGACATTGATGAAGCAGGTCGCGGCATTGATCCAACTGATCGCCAAGCGGCTTGTCGATATGTACATGGAAACCCCGTTCGACGCAATCTTTTGCGGCTCTTAAAAGAGAGTGTACGTCTGTCTCAACCGCAACAGCGTCAAGATGAGGCAGAGCCAGAAGTTCCTCCGGCGTCATCCATTTCAGTTGACGATAAGGGCCGGTATTGGCATACTTCGCCTGAAGTTCCGGGGTTTCTGCGGCAATTCCGACAACATCAAACCAATCAGGGAGTAAACGAAGATCGTTCATCTTGCCCGAAGCGTGGTCATGTCGCACTCCCCACTGCGCGATGCGAATGCGGCGAAATCCCTGACGCGGTGCTGTTCCCGAGTCCGATAAAGCAACTTCCGCCCCGGAGGACAACGCTATTGTTGCTAATCCGGCCTGTACGAACTGACGTCGTTTCATTTATTTCCCTCCCATCCCCATTTTGCACAGGGGCGTTTTGTCTGTTTGGGTTCAAGTCATGAATGAGGGGACAGGCTAAAAAGCGACAGGCTTTCCCGCGCAATAAAGAGAATCCGGCGAATTTTTCTCCCTGTAATAACCGTTGTCCCCTTGTATCATTATATCATAAACACAAGATATTTGTCTATAGGCGACGATAACTTGTTCACTTGTCGTCAAAAAGTCAGAAGATATATACGTATCCAGACACATATGCAAACATATCCATACGGACTCACTTCCCCAAACGGGTGTACCGTGATCACCTTTACGGTAGCGATGAGCAGGTGTTCCGACGTGTTAACTTAAGCGTAACTCATGATCACTCAATGAGTTATAAGTGTAATTGACGTGGAAAAAGGAGCAAAGGTCATCGGAATAAACCTGTTTCATTCTCGCCTCCGCGTCTCCGTTGTGAAATAATCTTTCTTTAGGAAGGAGTCGCGTAAAGCCCCAAGACGCAAAGAAGGAAAGAAGATGTTTTTAACTAACCATTACAAAAGACCTGATTATTCAAAAAATTAAAAGTTCTCAATGGCGTCTTTGCGTGACAAAAAAATTACCAAACGCAAAAAGAGTTCATTCTGCGTAAAATATAATCCTAAAGTTAGTACCAATACTTAATACTCCCGCACTCCCGGCCCTCCGCAACTCCCGACTTTTTTCACCTGATGCCTTGTTTTTTTTGTTTTTTATGATATTATTTATATGATAGTGCCAATTTTTTGAGGGTGAATACAGTACTGTTATCGTGTGTTGTGACATACCCCGATCGGTGTTATGAAAAAATGTGTTTGTGTAAATTATATATATTTGTTACTTGCCTTAAACACAGGGAGTCCAACCATGAGAAACATGTTCGCTAAACTGGGGAGGGGTAAGAGCCGCTCTTGGGATCGTTTTTTCGAAGCCCGCGCTTTTACTCTCGTAGAACTTTTGGTCGTCATTGCGATCATTGGAATTTTAATTGCGCTTCTTTTGCCCGCCGTTCAGGCTGCGAGGGAAGCGGCAAGGCGGATGGAGTGCACCAATCACCTTAAACAGATCGCGATTGCCGAGCACAATCATCACGATGCTTATGGATACCTGTCCAATACCTGTGTGCAGCGGTCGATGGGGCTGACCCAGTATAGCGGTTACCAGGCTTCGACGAATCCTTTGTATCACGTATACCGGAATGCGGTCTACTCCTGGCTGGTTCCACTGACACCTTATATCGAACGAGCAGATATTTACAGCCTGTTCATGACTCCGGTCCAAAACGGAAGCTCTGTGGGTGCGATTACTGGTTTTACCGCCACAGCTTCGACAGGGGCTCCCGTGTATTTTGTTGATACGTACGTTTGTCCATCGGATCCAAACGGCATTCCCGATAAAGGTAAAGCCGGAACCGGTCGAACCAATTATCGTTGCAACCGGGGTGATCTTTATTCGAGCAGTATGTACGACACGCCTCGAGCCCCGTTTCGTCGTGGTGATATTGCGACGTGTTCTTTGACCGACATTCTTGATGGAACGAGTAACACGGTTTTGTCCGGAGAATCGCTTGTCGTACCATTGGGCCCCCAGTTGGTTTTGGGGGGGGCGGGGCTTCCAGGCACGTCTCCAACGCTTAACTCAAATGGATCAAGTGCCATAGGACTTTGTTATGGATATCCCAAGGACGCAAACGACCCCAAACTCCTGGAGCAGCAATTTAATCCGTCTGACGATTATCGCGGTGGCGGAAGCGGTTGGGCCAATGGTCGAAACGTGACAGGTTGCTTTATTTGTCTTCCCCCGAATATGTATAATTGTTATCAATCCGAAGGGAGTGCCGACGGCGCAAGCAGTATTCAAACGGTCAGTTCGCGACACAGTGGCGGCGCCAATGTTGCCATGTGTGACGGCAGTGTTCGTTTTGTTTCCGAAACGATCAATTGCGGCAATGTCTCGACGGCTCCTGTCACCACAGGGCTTTCACTCGGAACGTCGAGCGGAAATGACCTGGCTTCCCAATATATAGGGGAATCACCCTGGGGAATTTGGGGAGCCATGGGAAGCGCCAACGGCGGCGAGAGCACGGCGCTGTAACATTACTAAAAACCAATGCCCGGGCCGGACAGCACTCCTGTTTCAACGGTGCCATTGCTAATGTCGAACAAACCTGGAAATCGCTTTTCACAAGGTTTGTTCGCTTGGGGACAGAATTGCCGCGCGTTTCCTTCCACGGCCTGAACCGTGGGAATGTGTGCCGCAAGTGACGCACTCAACAGGAACGATTCGCCGGGACAGGTTAAGTCTTGTACGCAAAGAAAGCAATGGTATTTTTGAGCGGCGGCCCCCATAAGAAGCGCTTCCGCCAAACCTTTGCACGCTTTGAGTGCCACGCCTGAATAACCTTCGCGGCGCGACATGAGAAGCGACTGGAAATCGACCAGGGATTCATCGATAACAACCGGACGAACTTTTGCGGCGCGAAACATGGTGATTCGCGGAAGGGCGGTGAGGTCGCGATTGGTTGGCTGTTCGATATACTGAATCGATTTAAACGCGTTGGGTGATTGCGTCGCAACTTGCTTAAGCCAATCGAGTACATATTGCTCGTCCGGACACTGCTCGTTAAAGTCGACCGAGTAAAACCACTGATTGACTTTCCGCTTGTGCTGGACAGGAGCAACGACTTTCTCGATATCGACAACGCGGCGAACATCTTTTTCCAGATTGTTTCCAAGCAGTTTGATTTTCATATGAGTCAAACCGTCGGCGACGATCCATTCTCCCAGCGTTTCGGGCCAACCATCGTTGAGTCGTTTCGGAATATCGCTTTGAGTGAGCGCATCGGCGCCGCCAATCAGATGATACAGAGGCATTCTTTTTTGCGGAGCACGTGAGGTGTATTGATCCAAATATTCGCCGGAAAAATCTTTATTGAGATAGTCGGACAGATCGCTGTTAACGAATTCCTTTCCGAGCAGATTGAAAACATTCTGCCCCAGGAGTTTGCCATAAGCGTCAAATACAGCGGCTTCCAGTGGACTGGCACAGACCAGTTGAGCCAATCGCGGCATCGATTCCGGAAGCTTCATATCGGTCACGACGGCAGTCGCGGCGTCGGCGTAATGAGTGGCCAATTCGCGGCACAGTTCGAGTGGGTGCCCGCATGAGCCGGTTTCAGCCGCGCAGGTCGCCATGCGTTTGCCTGTCGCAATCATGGCCTGATTGGTCTTTTGCCCCGGTATGACCCGACTGGGCCAGCCCCAACGATTACCAATGGTCATGACGCCCCGACCGGATGCGCGACGTCCATCCCGACTTTCGACTTCGACCGTAGTGGTCAAAACGGACAGCGCGGTACCTCCCGCAAGACCACCGAATTTCAGTTGGGTACGCAGTGGGAAACTTTCTTCACACGCTTGCGCCGACTTGATCGTGATATCGGTTGGCTTGCGACCGGAAACGATTGCCGGCGAGGCAATAACTCCGCTGCCGAACGAACAGGCGGCGGCTCCCAATAAGGCCCCAGTGAAAGTACGTCGAGAAATCATCATGGCTTGGCTCCTTTCCCGCTGATATCCACACAGATTATTTTGTCGAGAGACCGCAGGACGAGTCGTCCATTGGCAAGGGCCATGGGTCCCCAACATTCATGACCTTCGATTATTTGAATTTCTTTTTCGGGCGACCAGCGATCCGGATTTGCCTTGGCGACGATCAGCAGACCATTATCGTTGAGGGCAAGAATGCGGTCGTCGGCAATGATGTACGGACCATCGCCGAAATTGGTTTTCGTTCGGCTTCGCCAACTGACATTGGCCTCGGCATCCAAACAGCAGAACTTGCCGGCACCGCGACCAACGCCCCAAAGGCGGCCTTTATACCAGATCGGGGTCTGTTGTGTGGAGCCGAATTGCGATTCCTTGAGTCGGTTCAAAACTTTACTGTGATATTTACCATCGTTGCCGCGAAAAATTTCGAGCAAGACGGAGCCGGCACCATAACCGCCGCAAAGAAAAACCCGATTGTTCGGGAGTACAACGGGCGAAGGGCAGGTCGCTTGCACAATCTTCCAGACCGAGGTTCCCCAGAGGAGTTTGCCTGTTTGAGCGTCAATTCCGCAAACGCCGTCACTACCACAGTACAGATAGGTCGGTTTCGAATCGAGTGTCATGCGGACCACAGACGAATGGGTCATTTTCCATTTGAACGGATTACGAGTCGTCCAAACCTCCTGACCTGTTTCACAGTCGATTGCGGCCAGCAGGACATGCTCCCCCGCCGGGGCAACAATGGCGGTTTCTTTTCCGTCTTGCGATGTTTCAAGCAAGACACATTGACCGGCGTACCAGTTGGGGATCACGGTTTTGTACCTGGCGACCAGATCAATCATCCATTTTTTTTCGCCTGACTTTGCGTCAACGCAGAACACATGGCCTTTCGGTCCCATTCCGACACAATAGTGATCGGAAACGGCCGGCACCGTTCGGGTAAAACCGTGGTCACTCAAGATTTTTACCGGCCAGGAGAAACGCCAAACATCTTTTCCATCGTCCAGCGACAAGCAGCGAACGACATCCCGGGCAAGTTTTTCGTCGTGGTCGATCAAATAGACGCAACCATTTCGAATGGCGGCGCCGGCGTAGCCCGCACCAATGGCCTGTTCCCACAGACGCTTGGGAGTTTCGAATGAAAGGGGAGTGTGATCTTTGCAAATCCCATCACGAAGATCGCCGCGAAATTGGGACCAACTGGCTTTTACGGCAGTGGAGGGGGAAGCGGTTCCTTTTTCCAATGCGGTTTCCAGTGGGGCACTGGTCAGTTCAGGGGGCGAAAAAAGGGGCTTTTGCTCCAGCGGAATACGTAATTCCCCGGATGGCAAGCACCAAAAACGAGGTATATAAAAACAAACCGTGCCCAAGAGCAGAAACAATGCCGCTGAAAACGCAACGGCCATGATCCTGATCCAAACAGCGGTTTTCATTTCACACCTGTTTTATTTGTTCGTTCTGCTTGCCGAAACGGCAAACACTAGTTTTTTGGGGCCAGTTTTCTGACGATTTCGGATATCTGACGTATCTTCCCATCAGAGACCGTTCCGGCAACCGTTGCGATAAAACCGCCATTCTCACTACCAAGGCACTCATACAAATGTTTTACTACTTCCTGCTCATCGCCGCCGGAATTCTCTATGAGTTCGTCCAGACGGACCGCAAAACAGAGCTTGC
>JAQVID010000084.1 GCA_028695865.1 Thermoguttaceae bacterium
ATGGGTAATGGACCAGTTCGACAAGCGAGCTTACAAGAAATTTGCCGATGGCAAGATTAAGACTCCGTTCGTAACGCCAGCGAAACCGTTGTCCGTTTACGGCATGTTTGGCGAAATTGCCCGAGGCGGTTCCTGTCAGCATGAAGCGGGTGATTGCCGCAGTGCCAAGCGCATTGTTTCCGATAAAGAATGGAAGGCTCAAGACCCGATGTTCCCGCAAAGTATCTGGTGGATGACCGAAGCTCCTTACGTTGGCTTCCGGGTTATTCGTCCGCTCACACCGCCGTCGGCCGAAGAAGCCCAACTGTTTGAACCTGATGTCAAAGTATGGCTCAAGTACAAAGAACTCAATCCTCGCTGATTGCTTTCTGTAATGCTTAATTGAATCAATCGCCGTTTCAAGATCATTTTTGGAACGGCGTTTTTTATCGAATGCTGTTGACCGCAAAAAAATTTTTTCGCGGTTAAATTTTCTCACAAGGTAAACAACGTACAGGAGTGGAATATGAGAACACTTTCTTTGATTCATTGCAGGTCTTTTCTTTTTTTATTATGCTTTTTTTTAGCCACAGGACTGTTTGCCCGGGAGTATCAAAAGTCAACTTATCACGGAATACGGCCCACGGATCCGGAAGGTCGCGTTGGACTTCGCAATCCCGAACGCGGCTGGCGAACAGAAACGAAGTTTGCCGAGTTACCGGGGACGCCGTTCAAGTTTGCCGCCAGTCATGTACTGGAGCGAATGCCAAAAGTATATGATCCTGATCTTTGGATTCTCGACGCGCAGCGTCATGCTCCTTATGGTCTGACCATAGTGCAAACGTATTGTTATCTTGATACCTGGCGGGACAAGCCGTTGCCTCAGGAAAAACTCGACTGGTTGCAGCGTGAGTTCGACGCTCTTCGCGTCTGTGGACTCAAGTCTTTATTGCGGTTTGCTTATGAGTACGGCGATATGAAAAACGGAGCAAAGCCCGAACGCATTCTTGAGCATATGGAGCAGCTTGCGCCCGTTATCCGCAAAAACATCGATGTAATATACGTTATGCAGGCTGGTTTTATTGGAGCCTGGGGAGAATGGCATTCGGCGACATATATCCCAATGGACGACCTGAAATCGCGAGCAACCATTCTTAAACGTGTTCTGGAAATCTTGCCGGAAGGACGCATGACGCAAGTGCGGGTTCCCAAATATAAAAGTTCGATTCTCAAAAGCGAATCCTTCAACGCCTTTGAGGAAGTCACTGAAAAGAACGCGTTTTCCACTCGTCCCGCGGCCCGAATTGGCTTCAATAACGATGGATTCCTGGCCGGACGAGCTGATGGGGGTACCTGGCCGGAAGGTCCGTTGTTTGGCTCGCCGGGCAATCCCCAGTTCGATTACATGACCCGGGAAGCTCCTTACGTCGCTGTTGACGGCGAGCTCTTTTGGGCTGATTTGGGTTACGATGGAGTCAATCCGCGAAAGAAAGGGGTCGATGGCCTGCTGGCCGCTGTGCGACTGCGCGAGCACCATTATACAACCTTTAGTATTGCCCACAGTTACAGTGTTCGCGAAGGACAGAATTATTCGATTGACTATTGGCTTTCCACTCCGATCACCAAAGCGGAACTGATCAAGTATCACATGCCCATTGCGGACGGCTGGTTTGAGGACAATTTCGGCAAGCCGGTCGCGCGAACCCAATTCGAATATATTACCGATCACTTGGGGTATCGTCTGGAACTTCGTGAAGCGACGGTGACCACACGCATGAGGGCGAATGAAAAATTCAAGGCCGATTTCAAGCTGATAAATCGTGGGTTCGCTGTTCCGATCAATCCGCGATCGCTCTACATTACTTTTGTTGATCATGCCGGTCATGTCTTTTCGGTGAAGACAAGTGCGCGTCTTCAGGATTGGCAGCCGTACAAGCCCGGCGACAAGCACTTCACGCCCTTGACACACTCGGTTGCGGTGGAATGCGATTTGCCGCAGGGCATGAAAGCAGGCTGGTATAAAATTGGTCTTTGGCTTCCTGATGCGTCGGATTCCATTCATCTTAACAGCCAATACGCGATTCGCCTTGCGAACAGGGACACTTTCTGGTGGACGAAAACGCTCACGGGCGGTCAACAAGGTCAATACGGAATCAATATTGTCGGTTCTGTTGAAGTACAAGAATAAGGGTATTACGCACTTTCACTTGAGGAGAAAAAAATGAAACGATTGATCTTTTGGATTGCCTGTTGGGCTTTTGTCTTTCCGATGATTGTTTTGGCGGAAGAAAACAGTTGGACTTTGACAGCAAGTGGGCGACCGTGGAGCCGTGACAAGGACGCGATGACCTTTGCGTCCGAGCCGAATACCGCGTACAACGGCAATCCGGTTTTTAAAGTTGTTCATACCGCGGATCACGATTGGGCTGTTCGGCTTCCCAATACGATTCCGGTTAAGCCGGGCGAAATTTTTACGCTCCAGTGCGATATGAAGACGGAAGACGCCTGTATGGTCTCAACCGGTGTGATTCTTTACGCAAAGAGTGAAGTCTGTTCATGGGTTTACGGAGGTTGTGATCCGGTAGGTCGAGGCGATTGGAAAACATATCGGTCAGAGTTTATTATTCCGCCCGGCGCGACGCACATCGAGCCGCGTCTGACCGGACACGGTAAAGGTACTTGCCTGTTCGCGAACTACACAATTAAAAAATCAGGTTTCATGCCGTTTAAGATTCCGACAGCCAAACCGATTTTGGAAAACAAAGCAATCAAGGCCGAGTTTGA
This sequence comes from Thermoguttaceae bacterium, assembly GCA_028695865.1. Lineage (GTDB taxonomy): Bacteria > Planctomycetota > Planctomycetia > Pirellulales > Thermoguttaceae > JAUNBG01. The sequence continues at coordinate 2,764 of JAQVID010000084.1, forward strand.
TTCGGCGACCGCGGCGTTTAAGATTACGGACAAGCGAACCTCCCGCGTCTGGCAGCAAGACTCGTCAAGTACGCGATTCGTGACCGGTAATGTAAGCGTGATTAGCAAGAACGTACTGGAATACGAACTCCTTGTGATGGAAAACGCGCGTCGATTCAAGGTGCGAGCGGAATTGGCGGCTGACGCGCCGGAATTGTCTTTTTCGATTTCCGGCGACGGGCAAAAGAAACTCGGAACCCTTTTGCATTATCCGCCCGCGATTAAGTCGTCCCCGGGCGAACGCGTGATTTTACCGCTCAATGAAGGTATTTCGTATCCGGTCGAGCATGAACGGCCCTCGTTCGGATACCTTTACTCTTACGGTGGACACGGCATGTGCATGGGGTTCTTCGGACAAATTCGCGACGAGTTCGACGCAGACAAGGCCGACGGCTGGCTTGCCATTCTCGAAACGTCCGACGATGCCGGTGTCTTTATTCGTCAAACTCAGGAAACAAAGGATCAGCCCCCTTTGCTTTTTCTTGACCCTTATTGGGATTCGCAAAAGGGGTTGTTCGGATACGACCGGTCGATTCGTTATGTCTTTTTCGATAAAGGCGGACATGTCGCCCTGTGCAAGCGGTATCGGCAATATGCCCGGGAAAAAGGACTTTACGTTCCGTTTACCGAGAAAGTTCGCCGCAATCCCAATCTGAAAAAGGGAATTGACATGCTCGTTGGCGCGGCCAATATCTGGTGCTGGACGGAGCCAAAAGTCAAGTTCGTCAATGAGCTCAAAGCCGCCGGAATCGACCGCATTCTTTGGAGCGGCGATGGAACCGCGGAAGAAATTCGCCAATTGAACGCGATGGACAATGTGCTTACCAGTCGTTATGATATTTACCAAGACCTCATGGACCCGGCTCTGGTTCATTTGTGTGTTTATCGCAAAGCGCCCAGTGCGTGGCCCATGGCCGCGTGGCCGCACGATGTCAATTGGCGATTGCCCGACGGTACGATGCGAACAGGCTGGTCCGTCGATCCGATTGACAAGACTCAACCACGAGTGCCTTGTGTTGTTCTCTGCGATAAAAAGGCTCTTCCTTATGCCGAAAAGCGAATCTCCGAAGAGCTTAAAACCAAACCATTCACGGCCCGATTTATTGATACGACGGTCGCCGCTCCATGGATGGAATGTTACAATCCCGATCATCCGATGACGCGAAGCGACAGTCGCGTCTGGAAAATGAAGCTTCTTGAACTTCTGGGCAAACGATTTAATCTTGTCTGCGGAAGCGAAACCGGTCATGAAGCATCTGTGCCGTACTGTGATTTCTTCGAAGGAATGATGAGCCTTGGCCCGTATCGTGTTCCGGAGGCAGGCCGATATCTCGAAAAAATTTGGGACGACCCGCCCGAAAAAACCGCTAAATATCAGGTCGGTGAAGCTTATCGGCTCCCGCTTTGGGAACTCGTTTATCACGATTGTACCGTCGCTTATTGGTATTGGGGTGACTACAATAACAAGTTGCCCAAACTGTGGCGCAAACGCGATCTGTTCAACGCTCTTTACGGAGTGCCTCCGATGTACCTCTTTCCGCAGGGAGCCTGGAAAAAGCAAAAAGAGCAATTCGTCGCCAGTTACAAAGTCGCCGAGCCGGTTTCACGCTTGACCGGATACAGCGAAATGACCAACCATCGTATTTTGACAAAAGACCGAACCGTGCAGCAGACCGAGTTTGCCAACGGATACCGTGTTACAGTGAATTTCGGTTCAGGACAATTCACGATGCCCGACGGGTCGATACTCAAAGGCGATGATTTTAAAATTGAAAAGTTGAAATAGACCTTGCGTGAAATCACGAATTGAGTCGCTGTGATTGTTTAAGCCAGGACGCCCGGATTTACCGCGAAAAGGCTAACCGTTCACGGCGACTTTTCTTTTCTGCGCAGAGGGCGAATTGGGAAATGCAGGAGAAAGACACCCGCTTTTGTGTACGTTCAAAAAGGGTAACGCGGCAGCGGAATTCCCGGTCCGGCCTTTACGCGTTTTTACAGGCGGGAGCACTGCTTTTACATTTTCGCGGTGGGGCGAAGTCCAGGTCGAGGTTGTTCGTCCGCGTGATACGTAAGGTTGTTCGCCCGCGTGATACGCAAACTCAAGTTGTCTCATCATGTATCATCATGTTTTCGCCGCTCAAGGAATTCGCAGACATAGCGGCACTGTCGTTGCGTTTGAGGTGAATCGGCCCGCCGCGATTTCGGACAAGTATTCCAGCGTGTGGAGAGCATTTCGAGAGCTTTCGGACCGTCCACATTGTTTTGCACACCCAACCAGCAGGCGACGACCGTTCCGGTACGACCGACACCACCCCAGCAGTGAACATAAACGACAGAACCTTTCCGGAGTAATGTGTTGATGGTCTCAAGAATGGATTCCATTTCACTGTCTTTTTTTGGGATTCCCAAATCTTGCAAGGGAAAGTTGTGCCGCGTTGCGTCTTTTGGTAAATAGCATTCGTAAGGATACAATTCGTTCGCTTCAGTCAGGTCGATAAAATCGGTCACGCCAAACCCGACCAACTGATTGGTCTTGGTCCTTGCGTTGCCTGGGTCCAGGTCGCCGGGATACTCGCCGGCGTAAAGATTGCCTTCGACCTGATATGAATTGTAAATGGGGACAAGGATTTCAGTCATTGTTTTTTTCCTGTTCAAGTTCAAAAACACCGCTAACGACTTCACCGCAGAATCCGCACGTTGAGCCGTTCATTTTTACCATCGTCGGCGAAAAATATTCTCGCGTGATAATCTCTTTTCCGCAATGGCCGCAGTGGGTCGCCGAGGATTCCGGAAGAACAACATTACCGGTATAAACATAGGATAAACCGGCCGATTTGGCTATGTTCCATGCCCGAACAAGCGTTTTCGGATTCGTTGCCGGACGGTCCTGAAACTTCCATGCAGGGTGAAACGCGCTCAAATGGAGCGGCGTTGTCGTGCCCACGTTCGAGACAATCCAGTCGCACTGACGCTTGAGTTCGTCGTCGCGATCGTTTTCTCCTTCGATCAGAAGAGTCGTCAGTTCGAGCCAGGCATTGCTTTCGTTCTTAACATATTTTATCGTATCAAGCACGACCTGTAAATCGGCCTGACAATTGCGACGATAAAATTCGGAAGTAAAAGCCTTTAGATCTATATTGACCGCGTCCATGTACCGATAAAACTCTCTTCGCGGCTCCGGGTTAATATATCCCGCGGTCACGGCGACCGTTTTTACCCCAATCTGACGGCATTCTTTGGCCGTATCAAGAGCGTATTCAAAAAAGACGGTCGGCTCGTTGTAAGTGAACGCGACACTCTTGCATTGATACTCAATCGCCGCCTGCGCAATGGTCTCGGGCGAAAACGCGTGAAGTCCCCGGATTCCTTCCCGGGATTTCGAAATCGTCCAATTTTGGCAAAACAGACAGCCCATATTGCAACCGCGAGTACCAAACGACATGACCTTGCTCCCGGGCAAAAAATGATACAACGGCTTCTTCTCAATCGGATCAACAGCCAGACCTGTGGTATAGCCATACGAAAGAAGTTTGATTTCGTTCTCCTGGTGCGAGCGTATTTGACAAAAACCACAAGCTCCTTCGGCAAGCTCACACCTTCGCGGACAAAGAAGGCAACGGATTTTTCCTCCGGCAATTTTTTCCTCATAAGCCGACATTTGCGTACTCCTGACGGGTGACCGATTTTGCGCTGAACAATGCTCCGACCATTGCTCTGTCTTCGTTTTGTTTGGTATTAGTTTGGTATTAGTCTGGTATTAGTCTGATGTGTACAGCATTCCGACAGCCCTGCTTGATTCTTCCTGCTGCCAATGCCGCTTGCCTTGGGGCAAAGAGAGCACCGGGCACGGGACTTGCAGGAAACACCAGACGGAATTGATTCACGACCATGAACAAGCGATATTATACTCAATAAGCGAACCCATTGCAATCGCAAGGACTATTTTTCCTCACGAGACGCCTTTGCCTCCGCTCCCATACTCCATTGCGCGGCAGATTGTTCGGCAGATTGCGCGGCGGATTGTGCTGCAGATTGCGCGGCAGAATCCTCACTCTATGGAAAAAGAAACGCAAAATTATTGCGGGTAAATTGACAAACGGGGTATTTTCTGGTATACCAAATATATCACGATGTTGGGGCATCACGAAAAAAACACAAAGGGAGGCTTGCCCATGGAAAAGATCAAAAAACCATCCGTCGCGGGTCAATTTTATACCGCGGACGAACAGACCCTCAGGCGTCAACTCACCGACTTTGCCGCCAAAACTCAACGGGATTGCGACGCGACAAGTCGTTTGGTCATTGCTCCGCATGCCGGGTATGTGTATTCGGGCGAATGTATGAGCCGGAGTATTGCTTACCTCCCTGCGGACGGGATTAAGAACGTTTTTATTATCGCGCCGTCGCACCACGCGTCCTTTACCGGTTTGGCGCTATCGTCTTTCGACCGATGGCAGACCCCGCTGGGTACCGTCGAAGTCAATGGAGAAATCAACCGCCTGCTTCGTTCTGATTTCGCGTGCAGTTTTCTCGATGAAGCATTCGCTCCGGAACACGCCGCGGAAGTCGAGGTTCCGTTTATTCAATATCATTATCCGCAAGGGGTACGAATCGTTCCCATTCTGGTTGGTCAAGTGATCCCGGAAAAAATTGCGCACGTTCTGCGTTCTTTTTATCCTGACCCGGAAAACGCTTTTGTGATTTCGTCGGACTTGTCGCATTTCTTGACTTCCCGTCAGGCGCGCAAGATTGACAGTCGAACGGCAGACATGATCGAAACAGGCAACGTTGCCGGATTTCACTGGGAGCAAGCGTGTGGCGCCATGGGCATTTTGGGCAGTGTCTTGTTCGCAAACGATGTAAAAAGCTCATTCATTCGGGCCGGGATGTGCAATTCCGGGGACGTGACCGGCGATCAGGACCGCGTTGTCGGTTACGGCAGTTGGTTCCTTTATGAAGGGACCAAAGAAGAATATCTCAAGAGGTTTTATTCTGAATACATTCTCAGTACCGTTCGGCGGGCCATTCGCGCGGGACTTGAGCGCCGCGACCGACTCAATCGGTCTGAAATTCCGTCTTACATGCCGGTCTTTGATCAGAAGGGAGCCTGTTTCGTTACGCTTGAAATCAATCATGCTTTGCGAGGCTGTATCGGAACGATTGAGGCCCATGACCGACTGATCGACGATCTTCTTTCCAATTCGTGGAACGCGGCGTTTGGCGATCCCCGGTTTCGTCCTCTGACTCATGACGAATTTGAGCAGACTCGCATTTCGGTTTCTCTGCTGGAAACGCCCAAACCGCTGACGTTCAACTCCGAGAAAGAAATGCTCGACCAAATTACGCCGTTTGAGCACGGTGTGATTATTTCGGACTTGTCGCGTCGCGCCGTGTATTTGCCTTCGGTCTGGAAGCAGTTGCCTGACAAAGATTCCTTCATGAAGAATTTGAAACACAAAGCCGGTTTACCGATTGATCATTTTTCCAATACGTTTCAGGCCTGGGTCTTCCGCGCCGCGTATATCGAAGAGAAACATGCCGATTCCACTTGACCTTGTCCGACGCGGCACGGAGCTTTTTCCGTGTTCCCCGGATAAACAAGGAATGAATGACCGAAATTTGAAGAATCGGTAGTACAAAAGTTGGTACTCCGTTCTGAAATTATTTAAATCGAAAGACAGCAAGCATATGATGGACTCGCAAAACGAAACAAAACCACGTCAACAACTGCTCGACGAATTGAATGATCTTGAAAATGATTTTAACCAAATGCGCAAACGCTTTGACGAATTAAAGTCGGATTTAACCCTTGTTCTGGAGCATATCCAGAGTAACGATACTCTTTTGGAAAAACTCGACATGCGCGATGTGTCCGTTTGGGCTGAACCAACAAAATGCGAGCAGTCGGAGATTCCTCCTTTTGTCCCCATTGAGAATCGACCACTTGGCAAACGGGGGGTCTCGACCCGTTTCGTCTCCATGATCAATCTCAAAGGCGGCGTCGGAAAAACTACGCTGAGTGCCAATCTGGCGGCTGCTTACGCGGCGGGAAATTACAAACAGCCAGCCGGCCAACCGGGCACGCCACTCAAAGTTCTTGTTATCGACCTTGACTTCCAGGGAACCTTGAGTCAGCGCTGCATAGGAGGCGAAACCTTGAATCAGGCTATGGCCAGTCACGCAACTTCCGCAAGACTGCTTTATCCCCCCAAGGCAAAAACGACAAAAGCCAAAGAGCTTGTTGTTCCGTTTATTC
>JAQVID010000085.1:0-7036 GCA_028695865.1 Thermoguttaceae bacterium
CGATTCCGTGGAACCCGAAAGAGAATCGCCCCGACTTCATGGCGTCTCTGGCCATTGTGGACGATGTGATCTACGCGGCAGGATACGGGATGGGACTGTGGGTCATACCCGCCAAAGGTATTGCCAAAAGACTGACACCGCGAACGAACATGCCTGTTCCACCGGGGCCAATTGCGTCTGACCTTCCTTCCAATGAAAAATTATTTCCATGTTTTGCTTTTTACAAAACAAACGGACAGATCGGCGCAGTGTGCAAGGAACCTTTTGGAAACAGTCTTTGGGTCGCCGCGGGAAACGATGGTATTCACCAAGTCGAAATTCGCGGGAATCAACCAGTTTGCGTCAAGAAGTATCCCACACCGGGCGCTGCGTACGATGTCAAGCGGGCCGGGAATCTGCTCCTGTCGGCGCAGGTCGATCAAGGCTTGGCAATTTATCGCGTGGATCAGGAGGCGAAAAGCGGTATGAGCATAAAGGAAATTGGCCGTTTCACAACGATTCAGAGCATCCGTCAAGTCGTCGTCTCCAGGGACGGACATTGGGCAATTGCCAAAGTCGGAAACGGTATTCTGTTCTTTCTTGATTTAACGAATCCGCGGTCACCCCGAGTCGCTTTCAAAGACTCTTATTCACATGGTATTATGTATGGTCGTGAGATTGTGCAATCGATTACCGATGAAGGAATCGCGTCCGTGTTTTTTTGGAGCTTTGGATTTGCATGGTATGATCTCTCCGGCGATACTCCGAAAAAACTTGGACTCAAGCCGGCAAAATCGAGTACCTTGTTCGGCGGTGCCATTCAGGACGGCAAGTTATATTACTCACAAAGAAACGGTTTTTACATCTTTGATCTGCTTGACACCCGGCCATTGGATCAGGCAAGTTTTTGCGGGATTTCCGACTTTCAAGGCGGCGGAAAAATCTTCATGAACGGTTCTGCCGGTTGCGTTGTGAATCGGAGAAACGGTACGATTTCAACGTTCGATTTTACCAATCCCAAGCAGCCAAAATTGCTCAAACAGTACAAAGTCAAAGGTCATCCGGACATGGGAATTTTTCTTGACGATGGACGTTTGGTCATTCCGTGCGGATATGCCGGACTCATGGTTGAAAAGCGTTAAGTCGCAAGGAAGTGTATTATCCGACATCACCCAAGTCAAGAGCCGCCCCGTACCGCGAAAGCATCTGGCGTCGCAGTTTTTGGTGTTCCGGAGAAGCCAAACCGGGATCGGCGGTTACGAGTTCGGCGGCGACCTGACGGGCCTGGAGCAGTATTTCGCGGTCGCGCACAAGGTCGGCAATTTTAAAGGGTGGGAGTCCGTGCTGAGCTGTTCCGAAAAGCTCTCCGGGACCGCGCAGCGCGAAATCCTTTTCCGCCAGTACAAAACCATCGGTTGACGACGCAAAAAGTTTCAATCGTTCCAGTGAATCGACCACTTCTCCCCCGGAATTCCGCTGGTCTGTTTTTCGCGAAGGAAAGACACAGCAAAAGCCCGGGAAATGCCCTCGGCCGATTCGACCGCGAAGCTGATGAAGTTGTGCCAGTCCAAAATAGTCGGCATCTTCAATTGTCATGAGTGTCGCGTTCGGGACGTCGATTCCCACTTCAATAACAGAAGTCGAGACAAGCACCTGAATTTCACCGCCGCGAAAATCGAGCATGATCGCGTCCTTTTCTTCGGTAGTCATGCGACCATGAATCATCCCGAGTCGGAAGCCGGCAAGCTCGCCCGCCGCAAGTTCTTCGTAACATGTCTGAACGCTTCTCAAGTCTTGCTCGTCGTTTTCTTCCACTCGCGAAACGACGACATATCCTTGCCGTCCCTGTTGCAGTTTACGACGGAAAAAATTCCACCACTTTTCGCGTTGGGCTGAATCGCCTATGTACGTATTGACTTTCGACCGGCCCGGCGGAAGCCCTTCCATAATCGAAACGTCCAAATCGCCGAACAGTGTCATGGTTACACTGCGTGGAATCGGAGTCGCGGTCATGACAAGATAATGAGGGTCAAATTGAGAGCCGGTTTTGAGTACAGCCCGCTGACGGACACCGAACTTGTGCTGTTCGTCGATCACCACAAGTCCGAGCTTGTGAAATGTAATATCGTTGCAAATGAGCGCCTGGGTTCCAACAATGATTTGAGCTTCGCCGGTAAGTATCTGCTGAAGAATAATTCCGCGTTCGCCCGGTTTTTGACCGCCAAAAACAGGGGCAATGACCACTTTACTCATGGCCAAAAGATTCGACAGTGTTCGCAAATGTTGCCGGGCAAGTATTTCGGTCGGGGCCATGAAGACCGTCTGATAACCGTTTGCGACCGCCTGAAGCATGGCGTAGACGGCGACCATTGTTTTACCGCTCCCAACGTCTCCTTGCAGAAGTCGATTCATCGGAACCGGTTTGGCCAGGTCAGTCGATATATCGGCTACCGCTTTGTTTTGTGCAGGGGTTAAAACAAACGGAATCACACTCCGAATACGACCCTCAATTTTGGCCGTGTGTTCCAGAACAGGGGCTTTCAGGTTCACCTGATGCTGTTGACGTCGAATGCTCAACCCCAATTGCAAGATCAAGAGTTCCTGAAATACAAAGCGTCGCCGGGCCTGTTCCTGCAACTGGGTTGAATCGGGAAAGTGTATTTGACGAATCGCCTGGGCAATGGGCATAAGGTTCAGGCGTGCGAGAATTTCTTCCGGCATGACTTCGGGGATCAACTCGGGGAGCGTCGGCAGAATATGTTCCAGAACGCGATGAATGTGATAATTCTGCAATCCTTCGGTTAAAGGATAGACGGGCAGAAACGGGTGCGTAAAATATCCATCGTCGGGTATTTCGCCGTCGTCGGGCAAAAAAGTAATTTTCGGATGCGTCATCTGCCACACCTGGGATAATTTTGGGTGAGGACGCGGCTTGCCGGTTACGAGAAGGTGCTGACCTTCGTGGAGCTGATTGCACATCCAGCCTTGATTGAACCACACTGCCTCGATGTAGTTTCCCCCCAAATCAAGAGCGGCGGTCAGAAGCGGGCCGCGTCGCGTGCGTCTCAGTTGAACACTGCGGACCACACCCAGGACAGTCTGTAATTCGTTTTCGACGAGATCGGCAAACGGCGTAATATGACTAAAGTCCTGATAATCGCGGGGAAAATAAAAAAGAAGATCGGCTGCCCGCCACAAGCCAAGTTTGTTGAGAAGAGCAGCGCGAGCAGGTCCCACCCCTCTTAAAAAGGTTACCGGAACCGTAAGCGGATCTTGTTGCGGCTGTGCTGCTGTCATGGTTTTTTTCCGGAGTTCGACGAACGAAATCGTTCCATGTCATTTTCGTAATTTGCGGTCTCTTTGAGTTGCTGATAAACTCCTGCCCGTTCGAAATAACATTCCGCGTCGTTGGGATTAATCTCAATTGCCCGGGATAAATCGGAAAGGGCTTCCTGCCATTTGCCGATATGCTTGTAGTACATGCCTCGATATTTATATCCCATGAACGAGTTTACGTCCTTTTCAATCGACTTGGAGTAGTCGGTCAGCGCCTTATCCCATTGGCCGCTTTCGGCATAGGACCGCCCGCGCATTCCCCAGGCAAGCGGATTGGACGGCTCCAGTTCAATCGCTTTGGAAAAATCTTCAATAGCGTGTGTGTAATCCTTTTGATGATGATATACCAGTCCGCGATTTTGGTAAAAAATGGAAACAACCGGTTTCTCCGCAATACATTTATTGAAGTCCTCGATTGCCCGATCATACTGTTCGAGATGGAACCATGCGTAGCCGCGGTTGGCACGAGTCAAAGTTGCTTCGGGAGACGCTTTGAGCGTCAGGTCGAAATCGGCGACGGCATCGGCATATTTTCCCAATCCCAGCAAGGTTTCTCCGCGTTTTGCCCGTAATTCGGATGAATCAGGTGTTATTTTGAGCGACTCGGAAAGATACATGTTCGCCTTGGTATAATCACGAAGACGAATACAGGCTTCGCCGGCCCCCTGCAGCGCTTGGACGTTTCGCGGAGAGGCGGTAAGGATCGTTTCGAAATGGACCAACGCCTGTTGCGGATTGTTTTCCGTCAAAGCATTGATTCCGCTTTCAATTTCGAGCGGAATGTTAACTCGCTGACGGGAGCAGCCGTTCAAGCAAAGCAAGCATATCAGCAAACACAAGGGCCAACCGAAGAACAGAGTAAAACCGTTTCCATGAAAACACGATCGCCGCGTTCGGGAAAGAGACGTCTCGGCGCAAGAGCCAGTATAGACACAGGAGCCAATATAGACAGAGGAGCCCATATAACGGCAAGCACTCCAAAACCGATCCATCGGGCGAGCAACAACTTTTTTCATGGTATTTCGAATCCTTCCAATAAATTTCTTTAAATATACTGCCGATGCTTCAATTCTCGGCGAAGCGCTCCGTTTGCCTTCGGGAACAAGGGGCAACATGCCGGACGACACGAAAAATCAGGTAAGGCCGTTTTTCAACGGAATCAGCGACTTGGAACGATCATCATGACATCGGTTTGCGGATGCCGAACCAGTTCGACGTCCGCTCCATAAATTGTCTTGAGTCGTTCCGGACTGGTTACGTCGCGAGCCGGCCCGTCGTAGACGATTCGACCTTCGGACAAAAGCAGAACTTGCGTTCCACTCAAAGCGGCGTGGTTCAGGTCGTGCGTCACTTCAATAATCGTAACCCCGCGTTTGGTATGGAGGTCGTGCAGCAGGTTGGCGATGATTTCCCGCTGGTGGAAATCGAGCATGGCCGTTGGTTCGTCAAGTAATAAGAGCCCCGGGGCTTGTGCCAAAGCGGCGGCCAAAAACACGCGTTGACGTTCCCCGCCACTGAGCGAATCGAGTGACCGGGCAGCAAACGGCATGACCTGCATTGTCTCCATGGCTTCGACAACGATTCTTTCGTCAGCAGACGAAAAGAACGACAAGCGTCCCAAAAACGGATAACGGGCCAAACGAACATATTCCTTTGCGGTAAACGGAAGGAACGAAGTCGTCTGCTGAACATAGGCAATGGTTCGTGCAAGCTGCTGCCGCGGAATGACCCGCACACTCTTGCCGTCCAGTAATATTTCGCCTGTCCAGTTGTCAATAATTCGGTCTAAACATCGCAAAAGGGTCGTCTTGCCGGCACCGTTGGGACCGCTTATGATCGTATAAGCCCCTTTGGCCACGGCGAAATTGAGTCCGTCCAAAATAAGACGGCCTGATCCGCGACAAGCAAGGTTTCGGACCTGGATCATACACACTCCGTTTCTTGGGCGACGTTTCTTATACGAGGTATCTTGTGCAACGTTTCTTGTGCAACGGCCAAACGCAATGATGTACTACCGATACTGCAATTTTCGGTAATTCATTCCCCGTTTACCATCGGAAAACGGGGAATTTAGGCCGAGCGACACGAACAATCAAGCTAAACTTTTATCATCGCAAATTATTCAAGCGGATTGAACACGAATCCGGTAATCAGCTTAGGATAAAAATAGGTGCTCTTGGCCGGCATGCGTTCGCCGAGCATGCTTAACGTTTGAATTTGGGCGACCGTTGCCGGCATGACCAATGCCGCAAGCGGGAATTCTTCCGTTTGATCGCGAAGACCGGCGACCACTTCAGAAACCTGATGAACGTAACGAGGCTTTTCGTGACCTTCCAGTCCCAAAAGCGTATCGATCACCAGTCGGTGCAAAATTGCGACCCCCAACTGGCGCCATTCAGGATGATGATCGCCCGCAATGGCGTCCATTCTGGCCCTGCCCGCGTCGGTCATTTGAATCAGACTCCAGCGTCCGTCTTTTCCGGTGTAAATCGCAATGTTATCCTGCCGATCGGCAAGTTCGATATGCGTCCAGGCCCGTTGGGCAAGGACGGCACCGTCGCCAATCGTCGTAACACGGAAGCAATCTCCAAGCTTTTCAATCAGTTCCTGTTGGGAAAAATAAGGAACATTCCGGAACAGGCGGTGAGTCGGCAACACGATTAACCCGGGGTCTTCCATCGCGATACAAACCATGAGTACGAAATTGGCCGGATGCTCGGGCGTTAACGTGCCCGTTTGCGCGATCTGTTTACGGTAGTTGCAAGCCGTTTCGTAACGATGATGTCCATCGGCAATGAAAATCGGTTTGGGCCCCATTGCTTCCTTGACTTGTCGAATGACTTCCGGATCGGTCACGACCCACATCTGATGAACGACGTCCAGATGATCGGTTGCTTCGGATACCTGAAGTCCTTCAATCGCTTTTTCGAGGATGGTCTGAACATCGTTGTTCGAGTCGGGATAGAGACCAAAAATTTGACTGAAGTTTGTTTTGCTTGCCGTGGTCAGCATGAGCCGGTCCATTTTGGGACCACTGAGTGTCTGTTCGTGCGGAAAAACCATTCCTTGACCAAACGGAACAGCTTCACAGCGGCACATAAAACCTTTACGGACATACTTTTTGCCCGCGACTTCGTATATTTGATGATAAACGTAAATCGCCGGTTGGGCATCCTGAACGAGAACACCCTCTGTTTTCCACTGATTAAGCGTTTGAGCACTTCGTGTGTACCGGTTGTTTTGCTCGTTATCGTCTTCATTGATCTTGTTCAAAATCAGACGAACAACGTTGTCCGGATGCTTTGCGTAAAGCTCATCCTGAAGCTTTTCGTCAATGACGTCATACGGAGGGGCGACTACGTTGCTGAGAGAACCGACTTTCGATACATTGTATCGATAACCTGGAAACGCTTCGATTTTTGGCATGTTTTTTCCTGACAGGTTTCTGGATGGGATTAATACCGGATTGGCTTGCCGTTCAAATTTTCCGGCGGCGAATGATTTCGCACAATCTTATTATGTTTAATATACCCGTTTGGCCTTATTTGGTCAAGAACCACATCAGGATAAGGAAAACGCAAGTCATTGGCATTTGAGATAGTTGCGACATTGAAAGGTGTTGAAAGTATGAATACGCGACCATCGTATGAATAACGAGTTCTTCATTATCATATAATGAGGCGTTTTTTGTTGCGGATAATGCTAATTAACACGTTTGTGA
>JAQVID010000085.1:7046-9038 GCA_028695865.1 Thermoguttaceae bacterium
AAAAGAAGGGGAATTTTAATCGATAACTTGACCGGCCAATAACAAATCGCCGATATGTCAAAAGTATTATTCCCGTCCCGAATCAAGCTGTGAACTTAATATGTATGGCAGTTGATTTATTATACTAATGGATAGCGCAAGACGGATTTTTATGGATACTCCTTTCCGCCCCGGTGTAAATCAGGAATTGCATAAAACACGCAAAATGCACGTTATAGCGAAACACGGCAAGGCCGAAGTGTTGCAGTTGATTATTGTGTGTATGACAATATTTCTGTTTGAGGTATTCCCGGTTACTGTTTTTGCTCAAGGAATGCGTAATTCCGCAGGAACTCGCCGTAATGACAGTTCTTCGGAAGACCTTTCCCGGGCTTCGACAAGTCGAGCCAGCGCGGATCAAATTGTGGGCAAGATTCCCTGGCAATATTTTTCGGCAGAGAACCAGACTCGAATCAGAGGAATCATTTCGAATCACACACTCTATCGTCGTCTTCCTGTCTCAGGCGGATATTGCAATCCGGAAATACTTGATTTTGTGTTATGTCATCCGGAAACGATTGTCGGACTTTGGGAGACTCTGGGTTATACAGAGTTGTCCCTTCAGCGAGTTGGTAATACGAATTACCTTCTGCAAGACAAGGCGGGTACGGTAGGAAATATTGACGTGCTGTTCCAAAGCGATGAAATGTTGGTTATTTGGTGCAACGGCAGTTATCACGGCCCCGTGAAGTCGGGCGAAATCGTCGGCGAAATGTTGATTGTTCTTCAGGTTCGTTATACGGAAGACGTTTTGCGCAAGCCAGTTGCGATTTGTCGGCTTGACAGTTTTGTCCGCGTCAAGAATATTGGAATTGATCTGATGGGGCGCATATTTGGTCCTGCATTGGGAAAAATTGCCGACAACAATCTTGAGCAGACCTTTGTGTTCGTCAGCAGTATATCGAAAACGGCGGAAGAAGCTCCGGACGCCCTTCGAGATTTGGTACTGCGTACTTCTTCGCTTAGTCCGCAAATCCGAGAGAATTTTCTTCTCATTACGCGTCGGGCAAACGCTCAAAATCGATCACTTGCCGGCGGCGAGGTCATTGGCTACCAGCTCCTTCCGAAGTTAGGTCAGGAGCACGGTAATTTTGCTCGTATTATTAAGCGTAATCCAACGGAGGTTCCTGCGGCGACCGTACAAGCCTGGCGATCCGAAGATGTTCCGGCTCATTGGCAAACAGGCCGGGTCGTTACACCGGAGCGCACAGCGGGCCAAGCACCGGGACAAGCACCGGGACAAACACCGGGACAAGCGTTGGGACAAGCAGCAGAACAAGTTCAGTCGGCAACACTTCCGGAGAGCGAAGCGTTGTCGAACAGGTCTGTACGCTCGACCTTTGGTCCGACTGTTCCTGAAACGCAGTACGTAAACGCTCCGGAAGAGCGGCCTTTTTCCGCCAGTGTACAAGGATCAGGCGGTTCATTGCCCGAGCAGTCGCAACAAAAAGTTCGTGCTCACTCTTTGGCTGATTCGCCAAGAGCGCAAGCAGTTGGAACGGCCGCAAGAGTCCCGAGTCCGGAATTGCTTTCGGCGGAAGCGTCTCCTGTTGCGGACGCGGAACGATCGGCCAAAAACACGGTTCGACGAGAAACAAATGTGCAAACGGGACAGCCTGCGCAACCCGTTCAAGCCGAACAATCAGCACAGATCGCACAACCAGTGCAAGTCGCACAACCCGCGCAGGCCGAACAACCCGCTCGGACCGCGCAAGCAGCACAAGCCGGTGCCTTGCCTCTCCTTGTACTGCCGGGAACGGCCAAAGCAACAGTAAATGTCCCTGACGGGAAGTCGTCTGCGGTGAAGAAGAATGAATCGCGCACGGAAATTGTGCCTGAAAACACTTGGCGCGGAGTGCCTTCGGGCAAGTGAGAGATCATCTTATGAAAAAGGAAGTACCGCAAGAGGAAGCCCGATATATTGTTGGTATTGACCTTGGCACGACCAACTCG
>JAQVID010000086.1 GCA_028695865.1 Thermoguttaceae bacterium
CCGTTCTACGACTTATAGACGGAAAATCGTCCATTCTTCGCGCCAAAGCTGAACGCGTTCAGTGGAATCCCAGCGACATCCTTGAATCCCTCGGGTTTGGCCTGTTCTGACTTTGCAATCCTCCTGTGGACTTATCACCCCATTTTCTTCAGAAAAGAGAGAATTTACCGCCTGTTGACAGGCTGGAAATTCCCGCATAGCCCGTACATGGAGCAAGTGAAACGAGCGCAATGAGGGAATGAGCGGTTCGAATAAGTACCAACCCGCCCTCATTCCGGTCGTACAATTCCCTGATTCCGGTCGCAAGCGACCTCCATTACGGGCTTGTCTATCATACTAAAACGAACAAATGAATCACAACGCCCCTGGCATTTTGACGCGACAAAAAGCGCCAAACGCCATGATAGTTCATTTTGCGTGAAAAACAATCCTAACGTTAATACTGCGGGCTTTTTTGCCCGCGACATCCAGCGAATTAGCGAGTAATTTTCGTTTTCACTGTTTTACTCACGAGAACTTTGTCGTTTGCGCCACAGAGCTCGAAACGAACCTGACACACTCCGGTCTTGATTTTCGAGTCAAAGTTGAGTTGGCCCACAATTTTTTTGTCTTCCGGAATCACTGTAGTGTCAGTAGCAATGATTTTGCCCTGGGCATCCAGAAGCCTCGCTTTAAGTCGGTTTGCCTCGTTAAAGCGGCCAAACATTTTGACCGTATAACGAACACGACCAAGCGCGGCGTAAAGACAGGGCGAAAGTTCTATCGAGGCGAACACCGGCTTTTTGAGCGAAATGAATTCGATATCGGCAAAAGTGAAATCGAGTTTATCACCGTTTTGATAATTTCGTTCGGTGATGCAGGTTCGAATATGGTCGGCCTTGGTCTGGGCACTGGCAATACCATCGTAAGTCGCGGTGGACATGGGAGCAATAACTTCAATCCATTGGTTTTCCAGGATTTCGGAGGGACATTCGACATCAATACTTGATTTTCCACCGCCGCCCAAACGAATAAGAAAGCTCAATGGAGCCTTTTGCGGCTTGTCCGATTTCGGACGATTCGACTGAAGTTTGTATTTGAGCCGAACAAAATCGTATGCAGCCGTGGTCATGGGCATCTGTTTGAAATTAAACGTCATACCGGGCCAGCCTGCCGGATATTGCCCCGACTTGTTACCGGTTCCGTCTTTGACCAAATCGACGTTGATATGAAGCTTGACCACCTTGCGATTTCCGTCTTCAGCAGGTGCGAGCGAAACGGACGCTTCGTCTTCGGTCTGCTTCCATCCGAGCAAGTCCGTTTTCGGATTGACGATGGAACACACTTCAATATTAGCACTTGCTTTGGCCTGATCGTAAATCTTTTTGAACTTTTGGGTTTTATTTTCCAAAGCCGGAGCGTCGGGATTGATGATTACCGACGGAGCAACCTTGTTGTTGACTGCCCTGGTTTGATTGAGCTTGCAAATCAGCATGCCCATACTGTACCGCAGTGAATCGAACTGGTCGCTGGGCCAAAGATCAATATTGAGATACTTGGGCTGAACGTTTACGGAATCCCAAGCGAATTGGAGCAATTCCTTGCCCTGCTTTACCAGTTTTTGCGTAGCGGGATCGGTCGAATTCTCGCGTTTGACAATAGCATCTTCAAGCGTGTAGATGTAATTGAGGTCGTTAATTCCTTCGCGGAAATTTTCCCAAGCGGTGGTCAGAATGACATCGCCCGTTTCCGGATGAAGAATATTGGTTCCGCCGTTTCCTTTTTGACGGAAGAAGTGCTTTGCCGTGGAATGTCGCCAAGTCCATGGAATGAGAATGTCGAACCCGCTTCGCCACAGACCGAAACCATAGGTCATGCGGCCACCCTTGCACATAATAACAGGGTCTTTGCGTTCATACGAGTTGTGATTGGGATAGCAGTAATACAACTCCTTGTCGCGTTTTTGGATTTCCTGATACAAAGGTTCGAAGACCTGACACGAGAAAACGTCAATGTAAGGATAGATTTTTTTGTAGCCCGGGTTTTCCGGTTCCATGGTTGTATAGGTCTTCAGACCGCCTTTTTGAAAAGCTTCATAAACGCGGCAACCGAACTGAATCGAAAGTTCATTGCTCGAAATTTCATCAAGTGGACCGAAGTACATGGCAGGATAATTTTTCTCTTTGATCTCCTTGGCGAATGTTCGGGCCATTTCCTCCAACTGCGTAAAGAACGCTTCCGGCGGCATCTGTTCGAGAATGATATGATTTCCGATCGATTTTTTCGTCATTCTGGAATAAAGCCAGCCGATACCGCCCCCGGTAATAACCATGGGGCCGGTCATGCCGTTTTCCTTCATAAGCGACATGTATTTGTCAATATTATTCAATGTGAATTTCATCTTGCCGTTTTCTTCCGCGACGCTCAACGAAACGACCGGAAAACGGGTATGACCGTATTCGGCCATCGTCTTGATTTCGCGTTGGAGCACAGAATCGGCCCAAGCTTCGTCATGTTTCTTTGTCTTAACGAGTTCATGCGCATACGGCATGTGATAGTAGGAACTGAATGCCTTGTTGGGGTCACGCAAAGGCTTGAACGGGAGAACTCGAAAACTCAAGGGCAGAACAATCGCCTTATCGAACGCGTCGTGCGACAGGAGTATCTTTCCGGAATAAACACCACCGGGGATATTTTGGGGAACACGAATGGTAAGGCAAAATCGCTGCGGTTCTTTTGCCGGAGCATCACTTGTCGTCACCGGCTGCAAATACTCGGGAAGTCGTCGCCAAGCCCCTTTGGAGGAGTATCGCGGATAGGTAATATCGCGATAAGTTACGAGTCTTACGGCAATTTTATCGGAAGGGATTTTCGCGTCGCCACACGTCAGGTCGCCCACTCGCACGTTGATATTTTTGAGGTCGACGAGCGGATACAAAGCGAAGTTCAGTGTTTCGAACTGGTCCCAGGCACCGAAGCCGTCGACTTTTGCGATACGCTCTTGCGGCAGCGGAATCGTCTCGGGATAAATCGCGTCGACGAAGGGACGGGAAAAAATCACACAGCCGAGTTTTTGTTCTTCGGCGGTAGGCACAATTTGCGTGGCTCGTTCAACGTAAGGGTATCGAACCCAATCGTCGAAAGCCGAGTCGGCCGGCGGCACGACCACGAGTTGTTTTTTCGGTGGGGCCGGTTTGACCTGGGTTTTAAAGACATCCCCGGCAGAAGCAACGGTCTGAAACGACAGTGCCAGCACAACGGAGGCAACATAAAGAAAATTCTTGTTCATGGCATCCTTTCTGTATTTTTGCAAAAAAAGGCCCGGCCTCGCGCCGAACCTTTTAGTATTTTAGCACAAACAGAGGGCTGCTGTCAATCATGCTCTGCAAAAAAGCACAGCACAGGGCCATTGGTGGTACATAAGGGAATTCCTTTTGGTTAATCGAACGCGAAACGGGGTTTTAATCCCATAAAAAAACCGGAGACTCTCAGGAATCTCCGGTTGGAAATCAGCACGTCGGGAGGATCGATCAGACCCCCTGGCTCGATTGCGTGGACGCGTCGCCGGCAGGCTCGGACTTCTTTTCCGACGGACTGGGAAGCGGTGTAACACGATAGTCTTTGATCTCTTCCACCTCAAGTTCTTCCGATGAAAGCTCGTCGAACATCTTGCCCTTGAAGACCAGTTGCCTGGCGTCGCCCACTTCCTTGACGTCGACAAAAATCACATCCTTGCCAATGAACTCGCCCTTGAGAATTTCTTCGGAAAGCGGATCTTCCAGGTTGCTTTCAATAGCGCGTCGCAGCGGTCGTGCCCCGAAATCAAGATTGCTTCCCCGTTTGATAATCAGTTTTTTGGCCTCGTCGGTCAGTTTCAGGCAAAGGCTCTTTTCTTTGAGGCGGATACGCAATTTTTTAAGTTCCAAATCGACAACTTCTTCCAGGTCGTTTTCGGTCAGATGACGGAAAACAATAATATCGTTGAAACGATTGATGAACTCCGGCCGGAAAACGCGCTCAATCTGCTCGTTGACCCGTTGCTTCAGGTCCTGATACGACGAATCACTATCGACCTTTTGGAAACCAAACGCCGATTCGTTTTTAATCGCTTCGGCTCCGGCATTGGTCGTCATGATCAAAATCGTATTGCGGAAGTCAACATTACGGCCAAAACTGTCCGTTAAGCGACCTTCCTCAAGAACCTGAAGGAGGACGTTGAAAATATCGGGATGCGCTTTTTCGATTTCGTCGAGCAAAACAACGGAATAAGGACGGCGGCGAATCTTTTCGGTAAGCTGCCCGCCTTCATCATACCCGACGTATCCCGGAGGGGCACCGACCAAACGACTGACGTTGTACTTTTCCATGTACTCGCTCATATCGATCTGGATCAAGGCGTCTTCGTCACCGAAGATAAACTCGGCAAGCGCCTTGGCAAGCAATGTTTTACCCACTCCTGTCGGACCGGCGAAAATAAAGGAACCAATGGGCCGCTTCGGATCTTGAATACCGCTTCGGCTTCGCCGGACAGCTTTGGAAATCGCTTCAATGGCCTCGTTCTGACTAATGACGCGCTTGTGCAGTTCGCTTTCCATTTCGATCAAGCGTTTGGAATCTTCAATCGACATACGGGTAAGCGGAATCCCGGTCATTTTCGATATGACTTCGGCAATGACCTGGTCATCGACAAGGCCGTTGACTTCCTGCTGACGCTGGTGCCATTCTTTTTGCAGGTCAACCTTTTTGCCCAAGAGTCGGTCAATCTGGTCGCGGAGGACGGCGGCCTTTTCAAAATCCTGATTTGCGACAGCGTCGTCTTTGGTCTTCTGAAGGTCGTCGGCCTGCTGATCAATCTCGTTAAGATCCGGCGGTCGGGTCATACTCCTCAAGTGGACGCGTGCCCCGGCCTCGTCGATCACGTCGATCGCCTTATCCGGCAGGCACCGACCGGTAATATAACGTTCGGAAAGCTCGACGGCAGCGGTAATCGCCGCATCGGTAATTTTTACGTGATGGTGCGCTTCGTAACGCGGCCGCAACCCTTTAAGGATTTCAATCGTCTCGGCACAGGAAGTCGGTTCGACCATGACCATCTGGAAACGGCGTTCCAGAGCGCGGTCTTTTTCGATGTATTTGCGGTACTCATCAAGTGTCGTTGCTCCAATACACTGGATTTCGCCCCGGGACAAGGCCGGCTTGAGAACATTAGCCGCGTCAATAGCCCCTTCGGCCCCGCCGGCTCCAACCAGAGTATGAAGTTCATCAATGAACAAAATCGTGTTCTTGGCCCGACGGACCTCGTTCATGAGCGCTTTGATTCGTTCTTCGAACTGCCCCCGATATTTCGTACCGGCAACCATCATGGCCAAGTCGAGTACGACAATACGGCGGTCGAGCAGGATTTCAGGGACAAGACCATCAACTACGCGTTGGGCAAACCCTTCGACAATAGCGGTCTTGCCAACGCCTGCTTCACCGAGCAAAACAGGATTGTTCTTGGTACGGCGGCAAAGAATTTGAATTGTTCGTTCAATTTCTTTTTCTCGTCCGATAACCGGATCAAGTTTTTTCTGCCGCGCAAGCTCGGTTAAGTCGCGACCAAAGCTGTCCAGAGCGGGCGTTTTACCTTTTCCGGACGGTCGTGGCGACTCCGGTTGAATGGGTGAATTATTTTCTTCTGCTCCGCGGGAACCGGATTCTGACGAATCGGAGGAACCCGGAGGCGGTCCCAACACGTTCAAAACTTCACGGCGAACATCGTCGAGACGGAGTCCCAAATTCATAAGGACCTGCGCCGCGACTCCTTCCTGCTCTTTGAGAAGTCCCAAAAGGAGGTGCTCCGTTCCGACATAATTGTGATTAAGGCTGCGGGCTTCGCCCATGGCAAACTCAATAACCTTTTTTGCTCGGGAAGTTTGGGGAAGACGCCCCATCGTAACCAAATCAGGACCACTTCGCACAAGCTTCTCGACTTCCATACGGATTTTGCGAAGGTCGAGTCCCAGGTGTTTGAGCACACTGGCTCCCACTCCCGCCCCTTCTTTGACAAGGCCCAGAAGAATATGTTCGGTGCCAATGTATTCATGGTTGAATCGTTGCGCTTCCTGGTTGGCAAGCTGCATCACTTTCCGCGCCCGATCGGTAAAACGCTCGTAAGGCATTTGGCTCTCTTGACTCTCTAAATTATGGTGATCAGTAGTTTTTTGGTTGCGTAAAACAACGAACCAAATTATATTTTATACCACTTCCCGTTTTAGTCCATATCAATCTTGGGAATCCCTCGGAAAAATTTTTTTCTTACGATTTCTTAATATTTCTTTTGGACTGGACACAAAACGAAAAAAACGGTATTATTCCCTGACGTACAGCAAAAAGTCTGCCCGGTTCCCCAGATCGCTTTTGCGATGGCGCGAAACCGGACGGGCTCCAATTCAGTGCAGGCAGTATGGGTTGTTTTGGCAACATGGTAAAGGGTTGCAAACCAACTATTCATGGCAGCCTGCCGGAACAAAAATTTATTTCACGACGATGAACAAATATAATATGAAGACCTTTTCGAAAAGAACAATACCACTTATTTTAACATTGTCTTTGCTGTTTTTCCTATTTTATGGTTGTAAACACAAAGAGGAAAGGGAAAATCCCCCCAAGGCCGACAAAAATCAGGCGACTCAAGCGACACAAGCCGGTCAACCGGCGCAATCCGACACTGAAATAGCCAATTTACTCCAAGGAGCCACGGACGAATTCGCCAACGTTTTTCAGGAGAGCGCTTCAAACCCGGGAAACAAAACCAGGGAACTGAACGTTTCAGACGATGTCAGGGAACAATATACGCATACAGTACGCCCGGAGCTGGTCCCCAAGATCGATCAGACTTCCGTAACTAAAAGCGATAACGCAAAGAAATATCTTCTTCAGTACCAGTTTCAAGTGGGGCAGTCGCTTCGTTGGCAGGTGATTCATACTATTCGCAAAAAAATTACCTTGGCGGCCAAAACGCAAGGAATTCAGACCTTGTCCAAAACAAGGCGATGTTGGAACATCAAGGAAAAAGCGTCAGAAGGGAAATATCGCTGTGAACATATCATCGAAGAAATGATCCTTACCCAAAATGAAGACGGTAAAGACCCGATTTCTTACGATAGTCGCAAAGATACCAAAGTTCCGCAAGAGTTTGCGATGTTTGGGACCGATAAAACGGTTCGTACGGTTCTGGAATGCTTCGATATAAACGCTTCAGGCGTCATGTCGAACAAGAAGAAACTTGTTCCGGAATTTCATGGATTGGAAACAGATTCAAAGGTACTTGTTCCGTTCCCACTGGAGCCGGTAGCCGTGGGCGAAAGTTGGACGATTCCTTATACGATTTTCCTCCGTGGTCGGGACAAAGCCGTCTGTTCGTATCAGGCAGTACAAAAATTCACGCTCGAACGAGTGGAAGGAGATTTGGCTGTGATCCGATTTCGGACCATTCTTCTTGCCTTGGCAACGGACCCGATTATTGAGGGGCAACTTGCCGAAAAGCTTTATACAGGCCGGTCGCTTTTCGATTTGAAACAGGGGCGAACGCTGGAAACAGAGCTTGATTTTTCGAAATCGGTCGCCAATGCCATGGGTGAAATGAGTCACTTGGAATATTCGTGCCACTTGACGGAAAATTTGATTCGGCCTGGTACGGAAGGGGCAACGCAAGTTTCGCAGCCTCCGGCGGAAGCGACGATAAAAGCACAAAGCAAACAGATTCCTGCTCCAATAGAAACAGGCAAAGCACAATAAGAGAAGGGGCAAATAAACATGATAGACAAGAGCAAAAAGATTTTCATTACAGGCGCGACCGGTTTTATTGGGACAACGCTTGTGCGTCAACTTCTGGGCCAGGGGTATTCCCTTCACACATTGAGCCGGAGCGAACCAACGCTTCCCCCCGGCTTTGCGGATACGCCGGAAACATTATGGAAGCATCCGAATTTAACTCATTTTCGCGGCGATGTTTGCGATATTGAATCACTGCGCAGGGCCATGGACGGCTGCAAGTATGTTATTCATTTGGCGGGCTACGCCAAGAACTATGCCAAGGATGTTACAACGTATACCCATATAAATATTGAAGGAATGCGAAATGTCTTCATAATCGCTACGGAGCAGAATATCGAAAAAATCGTCTGGACATCGACCATTGTCACACTTGGACCAACGCGACGCGGTGAAGTCGGCGACGAGAACATGCCTCGAATTACCGACAAGTGCCTGACCGAATATGAACGAACAAAAACGGTCGCGGAAGCGGAAGCTTTCCAGTGGTGCAAAAACGGACTCCCCTTGACGATCGTCAATCCGACTCGCGTTTATGGACCCGGACATCTTTCCGAAGGGAATTCGCTTGCCCTGCTGATCGACGATTATATGCACGGACGCCTTCCGTTTTTGCTCAACGCGGGCATAAATGTCGGCAACTATGTTCTGGTCGACGACCTTGCCCGGGGAATCTTTTTGGCTCTCGACAAGGGACATACAGGCCGGCGATATATCTTGGGCGGTCAAAACGCGACTCTGAAACAATTTTTCCAGATGATCGATAAGGTTACCGGCAAGAAGCATTGGAAGATTCCGGTCTTTCGCCCGGGCGCCATGGTCTTTGCGACCGCTCAACTCCTGTTTGCCAAGTGTATGGGAAGTTATCCTCGTATTACGCCCGGCTGGATGAGAACTTTTTTGACCGATTGGGCTTATACATGTGATCGGGCAAAACAGGAACTCGATTATGAACCGACTCCGCTGGAAGAAGGACTGGCCCGAACATGTCGCTGGATTGACGAAATACGCGCCAAATAACCGCCTGGACAAGACAACCAGAAAGCCGTCCCGAAGAGTCCCTGAATGGACTCTCCCTTTTTACTTCCGACTCTTCAATTCTCGGTGATTCATTCCCCGTTTACCTCCGGAAAACGGGGAAATTCCGGCCGCACAACACGCAAAATCAGGCAAACCTTTTTACTTCCGACTCTTCAATTCTCGGTGATTCATTCCCCGTTTACCTCC
>JAQVID010000087.1 GCA_028695865.1 Thermoguttaceae bacterium
TTGCGTTAATACTTAATGTAAATAATTCAATAAATACCTCCGAGGTGCCCAAAAGGTGCCCACTGTTGTATCATGCTTTGCGTCGATAGGATCCTTCGCATTAAAGGAACCCCTTGTTTTCAGGGCTCAAACCGATCTTGAACCCAGGGATTTTATGACTGGAACGCGGGCGTCTCGCCCGCTCCCCACAAAACAGGCGTCTCGTCTGTTTTGTCCCTCTGTACGAACCGATAAATTATTGTTTTACAAACCAATGTCTTTATTTCTTTTAAACGTAAAACTCTTGCCGTTTCTTGTCTTGTCGTTTCTTGTCTCCCCCCAAACGTCTTTTTCAACGACACCCCCGTTTTTGCCCCAGTCCGCCCCGTGTCGCGCAAGTTCTCCCCCTTTGCGAAAAAGAACCCGTCCCGGTCAAACAAACGCGTCAGTTGCCCGCTGTTCGAAACGTGATTCTTTATCCCACCCCAAGTCGAATATCTTTCGGGCAAACATTAACTTTTTCCGTTCTTCTTGTGAGGGAAAACATGATCCTGACTGATTACCTTGTCGAAGCTCGGAAAATTTTCTGCTTTTACAGCATAAAATTTTCTCTTGCAATAAGCTGTCATAATGTTATAATATCGACGGATGAGTATCAAAAAATATTACGCTCTTGAACAGAGAATTTCATTATTAGAATAATGGAGTAGCAACCAGTCATGTTTATATCCAGAATAGCATTGAAGAACTGGCGTAACTTTCGCGATGTAGATGTAAACTTAAATCGTCGAATGTTTATTGTTGGAGCTAACGCATCGGGAAAATCCAATTTCCTTGACGCGTTTCGTTTTCTGCGTGATATAGTCAAACCGGGAGGAGGGCTTCAGTCTGCCATTATTGGTCGTGGGGGATTGACAAAGATTCGTTGTTTAAGTGCTCGAAAGGACCCCGAAGTTTCGATCGAAATTGAAATGTCTGATGTTCCGGAAGCTGAAAGTATTTGGAAGTATCGTTTAAGTATTCGACAACATCCTCGGGGAACTCGTGAGACCTTTTTAACTGAAGAAAAAATTTGGAAGAATGGAAAATTGATTCTGAATCGTCCAAACAATGAAGACAGGGATGATCCGCTACGAACATCACAGACACATCTTGAACAAGTAAATATGAACGCCCAATTTCGGGCTCTGGCTTCGGTATTGAGAGAAATTGGTTATCTTCATCTTGTCCCACAATTACTGCGATATCCTCAAGCGTTTGCGGGTGCGGATATTCCAGACGATCCTTTTGGAAGTGGTTTTCTGGACAAAATCGGTAAAACTCCAGAGAAGACACGAAACAGCAGACTGAAAAAAATCGAAAATATTTTGCGGGGTGCCGTTCCGCAATTGCGTGAATTCAACTTTCATTACGATATGGGAAATCCTCATCTGACGGCCACCTATCAACATTGGCGTCCCAATGCGGGCAAACAGGACGAAGAAGATTTTTCCGATGGAACATTACGCCTGATCGGCCTGATATGGACCTTACTCGAACAGCGTCAGCTTCTTCTTTTGGAAGAACCTGAATTATCGCTTCACGGAGCTATTATCGAAAAATTGCCTTCCATGTTCAGTAAGGCACAAAAAGTCAAAAAATCACAAATCATCGCAACGACGCACAGCGACAAAATTCTAACTGACAAAGGGATATCACTGTCAGAAATACTGATACTTATTCCCGATTCCGAAGGCACTCGCTGTCAAGTCGCTTCCAGTCTGGAGGATGTTCAAGCATTACTCAACGCAGGCTTTACTCCTTCGGAAATTGTGACACCCAAAACAATACCAGCCTCCAATCAACAGTTTTTGCCTGGCTTCGATCTGTAAGAGTAAAACTTTGTATTCATTGGGAAAACGTTATGACTTCCATTTTGATTCATCTTGTTTTTGAAGATGTCATTACACAAAATATTATGAAAAAAATGCTCTGTTATTTTCAGGGTAAATATCAGGTTGGCAGGTTGTTTAACTGTTGTGGGCACGACAAAATTCGGGGCAACTTTCACAAGTACGTTAAAGCAGCCCAAAATAGTATTAATTGGATCATTATAACGGATCTTGATCGATTGCCTTGCGTACATGCTTTGAAAGAAAAATGGAAGGCAAACAAATATCCCGATAATTTAATTTTCAGAATCGCTGTTCATGAAGTAGAATCTTGGCTTCTTGCGGACGGAAATAATTTTTCAAAATATTTTGCCGTATCCAAATCAAAAATTCCGCAACAGCCGGACGAAGTAGTCGACGTTAAAGAAAAGCTGATTTCCATTGTGCGCAAGTCCCGAATCAAAGAGAAACGTGAGGGAATTATTCCTATAGATAAGTACGCAGCGATTGGTCCGAGATATAATGACATCCTTTCGGAATTTGTCCGTGAACATTGGTCTCTTGACACGGCAAGGGAAAACTCACCAAGCCTTGACCGTGCTCTTCGAGCTTTAGACGTTTTTCAACCAATCAGTCAATAACACATATCGCAACAAATTTTGGATAACATAAAAAATCAAGGAAGGAAACTGAATCGTTCTTCTTTCATTCGAAAAATACACCTATGGGTGGAAGCTTTACCTAAAATGGTTATTGATAACCATGTCCATTTCACCTTAGATAAATTGCATAGCATTCACGTTCTGGACATGAGTAAAAAGGCGAAATTGCTTTCATCAAGGCCCCTTATTATTTCTTCGAACAAAGCGAAACTTGAAGAAGTTGAAAGAATTTTTAATCGCTTGGAAAGGGAAGCAAAGTGAGCTCTCAATCCCCCTTATTTCGCATAACCGCTGAAAATCGCAAATCCGCCGTGTTGACTCCCTCGTCGTTAAGTTGTCTTTCAAAAACGGCGACGGTCAATCTGACGCGAGGCTGCGCCCATCAATGCGTTTATTGTTATACTCGCGGTTATTCCAGTTTTCCGGGCGAACACACCATTGCCGTTTATGCCAACACCTTCGAGAAAATGAAAGCGGAATGGCAACGTAAACGAAAGATTCCAGACTGTGTTTATTTCAGTCCGTCAAGCGATATTTTTCAACCGATCCCGGAAGTTCTGGACATGGGGTATAACATCCTCCATTGGCTTTTGAATAACAATGTCAGAATCGCAATTTTGACCAAGGGCGTTATTCCCAATCGTTTTTTCGACTTATTCGCGCAATTCCCCGAACAGATTCAGTTTCAACATGGTTTGATTACTCTTGATAACTCTATTCTCTCCATGTTTGAACCCGGAGCCGCAAGCGCAGAAACGCGAATTTCTCAAATGAGACGTTTCATTGATCTGGGGATAACTACCCGGGTTCGTCTTGATCCGATTCTGCCCGGGTTGACCGACGACGAAGAATCGCTTGAGAGTCTATGCCTCGAATTGGAACAAATCGGTGTTCGGGAAATGGCAGCAAGTGTTTTGTTTCTGCGTCCTGTGATTTTGGCTTCTCTGAAACAAAACATTCACGACAATGAGATAAAACAAAAACTCATATCGCGATTTGAAAACAAAGAGTCGCTCGCCATTCATGCCGGGCAAAGCCGGGTCTTTGCGTTATGTTGCGAAGAACGTCGTCAAATTTTGGATCGCGTCCGTACCATTGCCGCCTTACACCAGATCGAATGCCATCGATGTTCCTGTAAGAATCCCGATCTTGATTCTTCTTCCTGTCAAATCGCGGGAGCGTGGACAAATCGGGGTAATACACTTTTCGATTTACTCTGATAAATATTGTATCATGCTTTGCGTCGATAGGATCCTTCGCATTAAAGGAACCCCTTGTTTTCAGGGCTCAAACCGATCTTGCCCCCAAGGATTTTATGACTGGAACGCGGGCGTCTCGCCCGCTCCCCACAAAACACAGGCGTCCCGACAGTTTTGTCCCTTTGTACGAACCGGTAAATTATTGTTTTACAAAGCAATGTCTTTATTTCTTTTAAACGTAACACTCTTGCCGTTTCTTGTCTCCCCCCAACCGTCTTTTTCAACGACTCCCCTGGTTTCGCCCCAGTCCGCCCTGTGTTGGCCAAGTTCTCCCGGTTGCGAAAAAGAACCCGTCCCGGTCAAACAAACGCGTCAGTCGCCCGCTGTTCGAAAATTAAATTGTTAACCGACAGGAAATCAGGAATCTTTCAGAGAATTTTTACTTTTTTACGATTGTGATGTAATGTAAAACATTATCTGTATCAATTACTCTCTTGACTTAACTCCATCAATAATCAAAAAGAAATCAGTAGAAATTTTGTTGAGATATAATAAGAGATAAAATATCACTTGACTTACTGTAAGATTCAATGTAAGATTTAATGTAAGATGGTTTGGAAACCATTGTAACCACTTTTATGGAATTGAAAATCATGCCAGAAACAAAACATTTGCCGCGAGCTCCCTTGGTTTACGTGATTGCTCGAATGGTTTTTTCTCCGATAGAAAACATGGAACTTAAGATAGCAGCGATACAAGATATTCTGCGCGACCATGGCTATCCAGGATTTCTAGAGCAAAAACTTCATGAGGTCTCCGTTTTTCAAAGCGAAATGAGACTCAATGATACCAAACGATGGGTTTTTACGAACAAGGACCATAGTGCCAGTATTCTTCTTACCAAAGAATCGATAGCGTTTTCAGTTTCCGATTACGATGTATATAACTCCTTTATGGATAATATTGTCGCACTGCTGGAGATAGTAACCTCTGTATTGGTTTTTGAGAAAGGCTTTGTGTCAGGTCTTATGATCCGTTACATAGATTTGTTACGGGACCTTGATGGTGTTTCGGCAATAGACTATCTCCGTCCTGCGTTTTTTTCAAGTGAACTGGCAAAAATGAGCAAAGTTCGGATGCGACAATTCATTACAGAGATTGATTTGGATGATTCTGTGGCGAGAATTATTCTTTTTTCCGCCAAGACAATGAAAGATTTCCCCCCACAAATTGTACCTGTCGGTCTTAAAGATATTTGTAGTCCACTGGACAGTTCCATGTTGATTCTGGACACTTCCTATTTTCATAATAAAACAGAAGAAGAATATTTACCGGATGCAATTCGATATAATCTGGATCGACTTCATCGTCAGGCAAGTTCTTTCTTCAGAGAAAAATTGATCACTTCACAGGCTCTTGCAATTTGGAGCAAGGAAGGTGTAAAATGAGTACAACTTTGGAATGCTTACCGCAGACTCAATCAATATTGGTTCCTGCAGAGTGCGATGACAATTACAAGACCTTATGCGATGGGCTAATCTATGACATGAATTATTCCGGACTTGCTGAACCTCAAATAAGAGAAGTTTCCTGTATCACAACCGAAATGGTACCTGTTGTTACGGTACCGGAAAAACTGGCTGCTATTACCTCGACGTTCAAATTTCGAACGACAGAATTGGCTGAAATACTGCATGTCGAAAGACAGACAATTTACGCATGGATACGAGAGGAAAATGAACCGTTTACCTCGACGATTGAACATATTGATCAGTTAGTTCGACTGGCTGATTATTGGGAGAGTCTTTCCTCCTTGCCTTTATCGCACCAATGCCTTCTTGACAGAAGTAGTGGCGAGGAGTCATTTTTCGATCTGTTTCACAATATGACCCTGGAAGACAAAATCAGAGAACGTTTATACAATTACTATCTATTGTCCCTTGAAAACAACAGAGGCAGGAAACGCAATTCTTCCCGGTATACCAAGGGTAATCCTGTTGCTGAACTGATGATTCCCACTGTTTCGATTAGAGATGCAAACGAATGAACGAAAATACTTCAAATGCAATAGATCGTAAAATACTGCTGAGCTTTGGTTGGTCGCAAGGAGCGATCTTTCCAGATATTCCCCAAGAGGGTGTTAATTTACCGGAATGCAACTCGAATGATTTTATGTTTGTCATATCGCAGGATTGTGATGTCTTGAACTACAGTCTTGTTAAGGAACCATTTGTCGAGGTTCTTTGCGCACGTAATATTTCGGACGTCAACCAGATGTGTATTAACGGAAGAAATACGCGTGAATATCATTTTTCGTTCACTCGTGTTATTGGAACTGAAGAATTATCCTATCAAATTCTGGTCAAGGAAAGAGCTTTTCTTAATCGCCGGTATCTTGAAAAAGTAAAATCGACAGAATGCCTTCGTCGTGGAATCATACAGAATATTGCTCGCTGGATGGGCTTACGCTATACTCGCGAAGCATTTCCTGATGAATTGAACTATCGCTTGAACGAAATTAGAAAGAAGAATAAAGCGGCTCCAAGGTTTATTCATTCCATCTTGAAAAAGAATGAATTCACCGATGACATTCTTGATTTGTATGTTGCTTTTCAAGACGAAGAGCTTCCTAAAGACAGAGATTATGAACTTGTGATCACAATTGAAATTACACCGAAGACAAATGAATCCCGAGAAAGAAGGGTAAAAATTGCGTCTCTTAAAAACGAAATTGAAATGCTATTGAATGAAGAAAATAGCGGTATATGTGCGGAGTGTGAAATCATTGCAGCCGATGAAATAACACACGCGGATATACTACAACTAAAGCGATGGTCATTTTTTGATGATCTGTCGTATTGATCTACGCTTGTTTGAATCAATCAAATACATTTACAATCGCGTTCTTTGTACCCGCCTGCCAAGAAACAAAAAAAGGCCCGTCTCTCCATTCGGGAAAAACAGGCCTTAATCGAAATTATTTTGTCTTCTTGTTTTTCTCTTTCACAGAGTCTTCTTTCTCCGTCCCTTCTTTCTTCTCTGAATCGGGGTCTTCTTTCTTTTCCTCTGCGGAACCGGCAGGCTGCTGATTGGGAGACGGCAGTGTATTTATCGCATTGATTTGCGATTGGGCGTTCATGTGAGTGTAAATGTTCATGGTCAGCTTGATATCGGAATGTCGGGCCAGGGTCTGCGCAATTTTGGGCGAGACTCCGGAAAGCGAAAGATTCGTAATAAACGTGTGACGCAGGCAATGGACGTCGGCGAATCGACCTTGGGAATCCTTGTATTTCAAAAAGTCGCTCTCTTCCCGTTTTTGTATTTCTTCCGGCGAAGACGCTTCCGAAATCCAAAAGTTGCGTGCGGAATTGAGATCGAACAGAATCATTTTCGATGTTTTGCGTTCCACCCCGCCCGTCTCTTCGACCATGGAAAACAGCAGATCGGTCTTATCCGGTTTCTTGCGGTCGAGCCATTTTTTCAGCAGACCGACCAGACCTTCATGAAGGTAGAGCACATCGTCTCTCTTTCGTTTGGAATAAGCGGCGGGAACGGTCAAATAGGGAACCGGCGCATCGAGAAAGATATGATTCAACGTCAGACTTCCGAGTTCCTTGCGTCTCAATCCGGTCCATGCGGCGATATAATAGAGCATGGCACGATCCTGACCGCTAATCCCTTGAATCGGCGGTCCGCTATTGGCCGCGTCGACCATCAATGAAAATTCCTCCATACTCAATGGGCGACGATGGTGCCGCTGATCCGTACTTGCGTTGAGAACCTTGATCTTCCGAAACGGATCTTTATTGATTCGGTCATTGTCGAGAAGCCAATGGGTAAACGATTTACAAGCCCGAATGTAATGATTGCCCCGTTCGATACTCAAATGTTTTTCGTTCCGGAGCCAGTTCAAAAACGCTTCCAGTTCGGACGCCTTCAAATCGCGAATATCCTTCCATTTCCGCGTGCGAGCAACATTTTTCAGCATATTGATCGTACAGGTAATGTGATATTTGGAATCGTTTTTTGCACGTAGATGTTGTTCATAGTCGTCGATATGTTCGGTGAGTGACTTCTTCATTTCCACGACAATATCGTCAACGAGACCGGCTTTTACCCGTTCGACCCGATTCAAAATGTCGTTGAGCATTTGCTGGGCAATCCGTTTGTCGCACGCCAATGGAACGCGATGTTCCGTCCCGTCCGCGTCGCGATATCGACCGTACCATTTCTTCGACCTGGCCGTTTTGCGTTCACCGGTCACCGGATCGGTAACTTTCACCGGCTTTTTGTAAAGACTTGCCATACTTTCCTCCAATGGATAAAAATGTGATTTTATATCCGACCGTTTTGGGCCGGGGACTTTTCTTGTCAACAATGGAATTCTTCCCTTGATTACCGTCCTTTTGACTTCGTGAAAAGGACTTCTTTCTCAATGGAAGGAAGCGTATTCTGCATTCTACACTTCTTGTGCTGTTTAAGAGAGCCGTGAAAACCCGATTGAGTCAAGGGGGCTTATGGAAAACTATTTGAATTCCTGTTTATACTTTTTCCATTCTTCGCGATTGGGACAACCGGCGTCGATCCATTGAATGAGTTCGGCCCGTTTCCAATAGAGTCGATTCCCAATCATGGTGGGAACCGGAACACGGCCAAACAAATGCCAGTTACGCAAAGCCTGTTTGGAACAACCAATCAATTCGGCGGCATGAGGGGTACTCAAGAGTATGGATTCTTCTTTGACTCGGGACATAATAATACTCCGTAAAATAAGGGGCAAACGGATAGTGAGAAACAATATCCGTGGAATGTGAATGGAAATAGAACAAATTCCGCCCGTGTAAAATATCCGATTGGGATAGACACCCGTTTTACCGGGACAGGCGGATCTTGAATGAGAAAGAAAAGGAAGTTCTGCCCGGTGCCAGTTCCGGATGGACATTGCTTGCCATTTCCCTTTCGGGACGGGCAGAACTTCAATAAAGTGGGAACCGTCCGTTGGAGTATCGCGTTATGACATTGCTGTGCGATCCGAACTTGCTTGAAAACAAGCGACCAACGGAAGCGAAGCTTTATCAGTGGTGCGGTAGCACCCATTGGGATGCAACGTCCTTACGTTGCCGGAATCCCCGTTGGCGCAGTTGTTGAACTGCCCTGTGGTTGAGTGTTTGTGTTCTACCGTGAAAAAGGGATTGTTCAAGAGTTTGTTTCAAAAGTATTTGAAAGAATTACCAAAAATGTTCAATTATTTTATTGGCGGCCAAAGACTGTGGAACGTCGATAAT
>JAQVID010000088.1 GCA_028695865.1 Thermoguttaceae bacterium
TATGTTTCTGTTGCCGGAGCCGTTAACAATCCTTGTACCGTTTGCGTTCCAATTGGCGCGCCGCTTTCGGCCTGTTTGGCCGCCGCCGGCGGGGCCTCCATTGACGATCCTGCCTTCGTCCTGGGAGGGGCCATGATGGGTACTCTTGTCGCCGATCTGACCGGACCTGTAACCAAAACAACCGGCGGCTTGTTCGTCCTTCCCAAAGATCATTTCATTGTTCAGCGCAAGAGTTGGGACTGGGAGAAAACCAGCCGCGTAGGGCGAGCCGCTTGCGATCAATGCAGTCATTGTACCGAGTTGTGCCCTCGTTATTTGCTTGGTCATCCGATTGAACCCAATAAAACGATGCGAAGTCTTGGCTTTAATCAAAGTCGCCAGGCCAGTGTCGCCGGTACGATCTTCTGCTCCGAATGCAACTTGTGCAGTTACTGCTCCTGCCCGGAAGGACTTGATCCCAAAGGAGTGAACGCTCAAAATAAACGTCGCATTATCGCTGAAAAGAGCCAGTGGAAAAACCCGCCGTTCCATCCGGAGCGACCGGGCTTGCTTATGGACTTCCGCAAGACGCCAACATCGCGACTCATGCGCCGAATCGGTCTTGATCGTTTCGTTAATAAGGGTCCGCTTTTGGAAAAGGAACTTGTCGTCGATACGGTTGAGATTCTGCTTCGTCAGCACATTGGCGCTCCTTCGCTCCCCACCGTGGCTCCTGGCGTCCAAGTTCATCAAGGCGATACGATTGCGATTCGTCCTGTCACCGATGGCAAGCCGGCTTTGGGTGTCGATATTCACGCGTCAATCAATGGAACCGTTACCGCGGTAACCGAGCGATCAATTATCATCAAGCAATAGTACGGATGACTCATGGAAGAACCAAATGTATTGATCATAACAGAAACAATAAGCGTGCCGCTTGCGTCGATTCGCTTTAGTTATGTACGTAGTCGTGGACCAGGCGGTCAAAACGTCAACAAGGTCTCAAGCAAGGCCGTTTTGCGTTGGAATATCATTACCAGCGGTTTGTTTCTTCCAGAGACGATTGAGCGGTTCGAGAAACTTTTTCCGGCTTGCTATACAAGCACGGGCGACATAATTATTACGAGTCAGGAAAGTCGGGACGCTCCACGGAACAAGCAGCTCTGTCTTGACAAATTACGGTATATGCTTCAGGTCGCCGTTCGTGTACCCACTCCACGAAAGCCGACTCGACCGACTCGGGCTTCGGTTCGTCGCCGTCTGGACAACAAAGCAAAGCATTCGCAGAAGAAGGAACTTCGCAAAAAGAACTTTGACCAGTAGCAAACGCGTTAAGTCGTCTGTGCGGAACGCGATGCTTTCCGGTTTTTCATACTGCCGGTCCTTCAATTTTTGAGTGATTCACTCCCCGTTTATTTTCGGAAACGGGGGATTCAAACCGCGTAACACGATAGATCAGGGAGTGCCGGTATAAACAAAATGCAGGTTGTGCCCCGCGGACGTCGATTGACTTGGCCTGTTTATTGATCCTTGTCCCCTTTTTCCTGAAGAAAGCCGCTGAGGAAGCCAAGTGCCGACTTAACCATGTTCTCCAATACCGGTTTTTCAGGCAGAACAAATGAAAGCCGCGTTCGCCCTTTTTCGTCCGTAGCAATCGCATGGGACAAAACCGATTTGAGTTGTTCTCCGGGCGTTGCGGGAAGTGATTGCGACTGGTTCTCCGGACTGTCAGACAATTCTTTTTGCGCGGCCTGGGCACTTGCGGGCCTGTCTGTCAATTCGCCAAGGAATTCAAAAGCCGCCTGCAGAAGGGTCGTACCGGTTTGAAACAGTCGCTGTTCTTTCGATACCGCGGCTTCTGTGGACATATCGCGGGCCGGCTGCGCTGAATCGCGTGGTACCATAACCTCTTTCTGCTTTTGGCCAAGCTGATCGATGGGAGCGGCTGAATGCGAACCAAGCAATACTTCCAAGCGTCGCCGAAGCTCTTCAATCCCTGATTGCAATGTAACTTCTGAAACGACACTTCCGGATTCGAGGGCGGCCATGGCCAAATCGTGCTTGGCCGACAAAGTTGCCAGCATGTTTTCTTCAATGGTTCCTTCGGTCACAAGAAGATAAACTTGGACCGGATTCTTTTGTCCCATGCGATGGGCACGCCCTATTCGCTGCTCCAAAACGGCGGGATTCCACGGAAGATCAACATTAACGACTGTATTGGCCGCCTGAAGATTCAGCCCGACCGATCCGGCATTGGTCGTTAAAAACAGCGAACAGTCAGGGTCATTTTGAAATTCATTGACCAGACGCGCTCGCGCTTGCTGTGGTACTTTACCGTCCAGGCGAACGAACCGGCGACCGTTCTTTTCGAGAATCGGAGTGATCAGGTTGAGCATGGTTGTCCATTCGGAAAAGAGAACGATTTTTCTGTTCTCTTCGGCAAACATGCTCTCAAGTAATTCGGTCAGTGAGTCAAGCTTACTGGAAAAGCCGGGGGATTCCTTCGTATTCAAAAAAGTACTGTCGGCACACATTCGCGCGGCCAAAAGCATTCTCTGCAAGCGAAGCAGGTCCATTTCCGAAAGAAATTTCTTGTTTGCAATCTGCGAAACCGCTTGCATATATGAATCGTGCAATGATTTCTGCTGTTGAGTGGGAGGAATTCGAATAATTTCGGTCGTTTTTTCCGGAAGCTGGAGCCGAACAGAATTTCTGGTTCGCCGCAGCATGACAGGAGCAAGCTGCTGACGTACCTCATCGAGATTTTTGTATCCCTGAACTCTGCCGGTATCACTCACAATTCGATGGCGCTGAAAGAAATGCCAAGCGGGCAGCAGTCGGCTGTCGTCAATAAATTGAACAATGGAATAGAGGTCGTCCAGACGGTTTTCCAAGGGTGTTCCGGTCAGAACCAAGGCATATTTGGACCGGAGGGCCTTGACCGCTTTGGCCGTTTTGGATTCCCAATTTTTAATACGCTGGCCTTCATCAAGAATAATCAAATCCCAAGTGGTCATTTCGATGGACGAAAGGTCGCGTAATATTTGTTCATAATTACAGATTGTAAAAAACGCGGGACCGTTGTAAAGTTCAAAACGTTCGGAGGAACTTCCAAGCACGAGCTGCGTCGAGCGTCCATTGGAAAATCGGTCTATTTCGCTTTTCCACTGCGATTTTACGGTTGCGGGGCAGACAATAAGAACTTTTTTCATTGTATCAACGCGAGCAAGCAATTCGGCGACACCAATTCCCTGAATCGTCTTACCCAGTCCCATATCATCGGCCAGTATGGCGCGACCCGCTCCCACGGCAAACGCGATGCCGTCCATCTGATACGGAAGCAGTTCCGCTTTCAACAGAGTCTTGCGTAAAGGATGAGATTGTGGATTGGCGCGAATCTCTGAAACCAGTTGCGAAACTCGTTGACGCGAAAGCACTCCCTGGATCATTTCTTCCGCGTCTGGATAAATCACAACTGAATGTCCCATTTGCTCCAGTTTCGAAACGGCTTTCAGAAGCTCGGAAATGTTTTCTATATTCCCTTGCGCAAACGGTGCTGTCAGTTTCAGTACCGCTTTGTCTTCTTCTTTTGACGATTGCAAAATATCAGCCGGAATCCCCATAAACAGGGAACGTTCCTCTCCATAACGAACCGCAACAAAGAATTCGTTATTCTGATATGGACTATCGAACGTTTTCTTATTGAACTTTTTTCGTCCACGATTGAGAAGATACAAAATATGTTTACAGGTACCAAGCCGATTGGTTTTAAAATCGGGACACGAACAATAGGATGAACCGGGCTCCTGACCGCGAAGAGCTACTCGATACGTTTTGCCTGACCCTCGACTTTGAAGAAGGTAGTCCGTCCAGGGCGATGTTTCATCCAGTATTTTGAGAACGCGAAATTTTTCCGTTCGTGCCCGTTCCTGACGTTCAAACAAGGCCCGAGTCGTCAGTTGCTTGTCAGAAAGAAGCTCAAACGGTGTTTCCAGATCAGGACATTCCGCCAAACCAATTAACGATTTTTCTTCCAGAATAAAAGACAACGCGGCCGCCGCGTGCTTGCAACTTGCCGATGAAAAACCATTCGCGTTACCACACAGCGGACAATGAACAATCAGCCGCTTTTTCCCGAAAGAAGCAAGCGCTATCGTCACAGGAACGACACGATCCACTCCATGACAAACATTTATCCGACAAAAGTCGTCGCTCAGAAAAACATCCTGCGTCAGATCAATATCGGGCAAATCATATGGTTTTCTCATCAGATCGGAACCGGACTTGCCCAGAAGCTCGCACGCCTGTCGCCAGGTGAGGTGCGATAAAATATCGTAAAGAGTCAACGTGTCAGACTGTTTGGTTTTTTGCGACTTTCGGCTCTTGCTTTGAACGGCGGACCTTTTGCCCGTCTTCTTGGCGGACGGCACCGCCACGCTCGGTTGGTTTGTTTTCTTGTTCGTCATCGGTTCTAATCGCCTGACTAT
Source organism: Thermoguttaceae bacterium (assembly GCA_028695865.1). Taxonomy (GTDB): domain Bacteria; phylum Planctomycetota; class Planctomycetia; order Pirellulales; family Thermoguttaceae; genus JAUNBG01. The sequence goes on from JAQVID010000088.1 coordinate 4,467, forward strand.
TGCAAAAGGTATTACGGACAAACATATTACGTTTTACGCATTGTCTTCTTGTTCTTCAGCCTTTTCCTGAGCTTCCTGAAGAAGTCGTTCGTACTGCGCGCGATCAACGTCGGGAGCTCGCCAGGGCCTTTTGCGATTGAGCTTCGATTTGAGTATGCCTGTACAAATATTCACGTCGTCAACCACCTGAAAATCATACATGCCGACACAGAGAAAATCGGCTCCGCCTTCATAAGCGAAACGGAATCCGTGTTGCGGCCCAATTGCTCCAGCGGCAAGGACTTTGAACGCGATCCACGGTTCTGTTCGCTCCGCCATGAACTGACGTGTTTCGTCCGGCTTGCGACAATATACATTGTCGTGTTCCTGTGGGTGTTTTACCGACCAGTAGTTATGGTCGTGGAACGTCTTCATCCAGAACTGCGGTACAAATCCCTTTTCAACACACGCTTTAAGCGACTCAATTCGATGAGCGCCCAGTCCGAACGGAATACCACTCTTCGCAAGCGTATTGAAGCATTTCTCCAAATCGTCGAAACGCTGTTCACGAACGAGTCGATCAACCGTTTCGCCCTGAATATAACATGCAACAGCCCCGCGATCAATGACCTTTTTGATAATCTCCGTATCGGTAGTCGCGCAGTCGCCAATGAATTGAATCTTGCCATCGGTCCATTTCCAGTAGTCGGCAACCATGTCGAACAGGCTGTAATGCCCGAGAAAAGCGTTAATTCCACACTGTTCGGCAAGATAAAACGTTTCAAAGACCTTATTCTGGGTATGATAAGCTTTAACGAGTTCAGAGACATAAATCAAATCGCGGGCATGTGCCCAGCCGCCAATGAGATTACCGCCCAAGAACATTCGGCTTATGGTCACGTTGCCTATTTTGCCAAGCGGAATCTTTTCTTTGAGCTTGGCCCGTTGCGGCATTTTAAAGGAAGTACGCGTCGCTCCGGAGACGCCGTCTACCGGCTTGTTGGTCGGTTGGGCATGAGGCGACGCGTTCGGACCGGCTGCTTTCATTTCCTTGGCCAGGCAGACCTCTTCAATACTCCGAAACGCGGTTGCTCCTACTGCCGCTCCCATACCACCAAACAAAAGATGTTTCATCGCCTCGCGACGGGTTGATTCGCTCTGTTCAAAAGATTCGTCGTCCTTATGCTTTTCTTGCTGAGGACAAGAATGTTTATCGGATTGATCACTCATGGCTTTCTCTTTTGGCTTTTCCTTATTATTTTGACACCTTTATAGCCGTAATTATACATAGAACAGCGTACCTTGACAAGTATGTTACGTTATACCTTGCGTGTTTTAAGACAAGTTTCAAGACCTCAATAAAACAAAACGATTTTTATTCACTGGAGCCTTTTAGAATTATTTGGACTCTTTTAAGTACAACCTTTCCAGACAATCGGATACAAAATTTGTTATAAAAGTATTTTTTATATTATCTATATTATCAACTTTATTTATTTTAATATCTTTTAACATTTTGCCCACACCCGTTTTCTGGAACGATTTGAACAGGGATGAAGACAGCCATTCCGGTATGCCGATTTTGGACAAGACGTATTGTTTTTTGTTGTTACCCTAACTTAAATTGACAGGCATCCCTTGAACCCTTTCCTTTGGATTACGGCAGTTTGTCCGGGCTTTGGCGGACTCATTACGTATGGCCGATGGACGCATCTGGTGATCGCGTGGATATTTACGTCATATTTGAATATAGTGCTTATTTCTAATTTCTATTGGACTTCGCTCTTACCACCCTCATGGTACAAATGGACTTATATTTCGCTTGGGGTCGTTTGGCTCGTGTTGTCCGGTATGTCCGCTGTTTTCTCCAAAAAATTTGAATCAACTCGCAATCTTGATTCTCAAGGCGAACTCTATCTTGAAGTATTAAATCATTACCTTAAGGGAGAATGGGAAAAGACGGAGTGTTGTGCAAAAGCAATTTTGCGGTACAATCCCAATGATGTAGAAGTTTTACTTCTGTTGGCGACTTTGTATCGGCATACCCGACGGCTCGATCTGGCTCAGGAAACGCTTGCGCGACTTGGACTGCTGGAAATGTCGGACAAATGGTGTTTTGAGATTTACAGCGAAAAAATGTTTGTCAATGAACTCCTTTTGCCGGAGACTTCATCCGGGCAATCCGAAGAACAAGTTGCTGAAATGGGTTCCGAAGAAAAGTTTGAGCCTTCGGTTCCGTTTTACCAATCCAAGGTCGGTTAAGTCGGCCCCAAAAAAAGAAAGATGATCAATGTCAAACGACCCAATTTATGACGACAATAACGAAAATAACGAGCAGGAAGATTTTTTCTATCGCGTTTTTGGCCGCAAACCGGTCATGTGGACCCGCGACGAGCTTCAGAATGTTCTCGACGAGAACTCGATTCCCCTTATGGCCATTGAAGCCGTTGACGAAGAAGACGCCGACGATCTGGAAAGTGATCCGTCCGAAATCATGCTCTCTGATCCGGAAGGAAACATCGTGGCTCTGCTGGAATTTGACGACTTGGAAACTTCGACCATGCTTCCTGACGAACTCGACGAATTCCGTGACATGATTGACGACTACAAACCTGCCGCCAATCGCGATTGGCTCCTCAAGTTTTTCGATCAAGTTACGTGCTGTTATGTCTTTACCATGTTGGACAACGCGTTTGATCAGGATCATTGGGAAGCTTTGGCACAACTAACCGATCTGTTGCGAATGGCTGTTGACGGTATTGAGCAATCCGACAGCGGACCGATTACAAACGAAGAAGGCGACATTGTTTTGGACATGCCCGACGACGATGATGATCAAGACGCATACGACTGGCTCCCGTGCCGTGTCGCTTTACAGGAAAATGAACAATGGAATTCATTTGAAGTACAATCTGTCCAGGAATATAAAGAATTCCTGAACAGAAAATAACAGTCAACCAACTTTATTTTGCGGTTCTTTCGTTAATCCAATCGGTATGGAAAGGACCTTCTCCCGGCTTGTCGGTTCGCTTGTAGGTGTGAGCACCAAAGTAATCGCGCTGGGCCTGAAGCAAGTTGGCGGGCAAATTCGCCGAACGGTACGAATCGAAATAGGACAAAGCGGTCATGAAACCCGGAGTGGGAATTCCAAGTTCAATGGCCGTTTTAACAACATTACGCCAAGCGGACTGGGCATTTTCGACCGCGTTCTTGAAGTACGGATTGAGCAGAAGATTTTCCAGATTCGGATCGGCATCGAAAGCATCGCGAATTCTTTCCAAAAAGACCGCACGAATAATGCAGCCGCCTCGCCACAGCATGGCGATTTGCCCATACTTCAAATCCCAATCGTATTCTTTGGCCGCCGCCTGAATTTGAACAAAGCCCTGGGCATAAGAGCATATTTTGGAAGCATACAAAGCTTGACGCACCTGCTCCACAAATTCTTTGCGATCGCCTTGATAGGAACCGGACGGGCCGGACAAAATCTTGCTGGCGTGAAGCCGCTGCTCTTTCATGGCGGAAATACAACGGGCATAGACAGCTTCCGTAACAAGCGTACTGGGAACACCAAGATCGAGAGCCAACTGACTCATCCATTTGCCTGTTCCTTTGGCTCCGGCGGTATCGAGAATAAGATCGACCAGATATTTTTTCGTTTCTGCGTCTTTAACGGTGAAAATATCGCGGGTAATTTCAATCAGATAACTATTGAGCTCGCCTTTGTTCCATTCTGTAAAGACGTCATAGAGTTCTTCGTTGGTGAACCCGACGGCGTTCTTGAGCATCCAGTAGGCTTCACAAATGAGCTGCATATCGCCGTATTCAATACCGTTATGGACCATTTTCACGTAGTGACCCGCTCCACGCTGACCAACCCATTCGGCACAAGGAATATCGCCATTGGGACCAACTTTTGCGGAAATTGCCTGGAAAATCGGCTTGACGAGCGGCCACGCTTCTGTATCACCACCCGGCATCATGCTCGGACCGCGTCGGGCTCCTTCTTCTCCACCGGAAACACCTGTTCCGATATAACGAATACCTTTTTCAGCCAAGAATTTGGTACGTCGTTCGGTATCCTTGAATTGAGTATTACCACCGTCGATAATGACATCGCCTTGATCGAGAAGCGGAAGAAGTTCGGCGATCACGGCGTCAACAGCCGCCGCTTTGGGATAGAGCGCGATTTCAGGGGCGGGAACAGCGTCTTTTGCCTGAATCATCAGCATAATCTTTCGCGGACTGCTCAACTTGGAAACCAATTCGGCCAATGAATGGGCACCGGTCAACTTGTCGCCTTTGGACTTGGCTTCGTCGGTAGCAAGGAAATCGTCAACTTTGCTCGTTGTACGATTGAACACAGCAACGTTAAAACCATGATCAACCATGTTCAACACCAGATTTTGTCCCATGACGGCCAGTCCCATCAAACCAATATCATATTTTTTTTCGCTCATACCGCATTTCCTGAAAATGGAGGCTTTCACCCCGGGTTAAAATGACCAAATCGTTGAAAACTATCAATTGTTAATTTTAAATCAACAG
>JAQVID010000089.1 GCA_028695865.1 Thermoguttaceae bacterium
CTTCGTCATCGGCAGCCGAAATGCCCGTGGAAAAAACAAAAAAACTCAAAACACACATCGCAGCAATCGACACAATACATTTCTTTGACATTGATCTAACCTCTCTCGTTTAAGAAAAACTTGTAACACAACAGTACAATAGTCACATACGTCACCAATATGATTTCTGTGGGAAGAACCATCACCGGCAACGACCGATGATTTGATTACTGTAAAAACAATTCCTCGCAGTTCTGAACAAACAAAGCCTCACCATTCAACTCTAAAGAGATTATAGCAAAGAAAAATGTCAATTTCAAGTGTCCATCGGATTTACAATCGAAAATCCCGCAAAAAAACGTGAAAAAATACCTTATATTTGTTAGAATCATCCCATTCACACTCTTTTGGCGGCCATATGTAATATAAAATGATTGCGGTAACAGTACTTTTGCGATTTCTCCTTGTTTGGACCTGATCATTTTTGCCAAGGGGTCATGGTTTTGGCCGGGACGCCGCATTGTCTGAAACAGGATATCATGACACGTTTTGCCGTTCCCGTGCTCTGTTTAAGCTTTTAGAGCAAGGACGCCCCGTTCGTTTGACTTCACGGATTTAGATACTTCGATTCTTATTACTATTATTCCACGGAAGATTTCCCATTCTCTGAAGTCTGTAGTTGCTTTGTGTGTTCGATCCGGTTACAATAAGATTAGTCGGGAAGCCGGAGGGAAGTGCTTTTCGGGCAAATCAGATCGGTTTGAAAAGGAAAGGAAAAACAAAAATGTCCAAAACAAAACAGTGGTTGCTGTTGGGGGTTGTGCTTCTGGCCCTGATGGCAGCCAGGCCCGTCAGGGGGGCCAGTCCAATCGTGCTTCAATGCGATACGTTCCAATATCGAATCGGTCCGGACGGCAAGAATCTGTCGTTCAAGAGTCTCCTGACCGGCAAAGAACTTCTTCGCTCCGAAGTGCTTCAAGAGAACGTCTACAGTGCCTGGCTTGAAAAAGGAGGAAAAATATATACTCCTTGCGAAGTGCGCTTTGCCGACAGTGTACTTGTTTACCGTTTTGAAGGAACCAGTGACACCGCGTCGGTTCGAGTAAAAACGAACGGTAATCGAATATCATTCGAGGTCGTCGAAGTCTCGGGCCAGCCGGACACGTTCGTTTTCGTCAACATTCCTCTTTCGCTTGAAGCCAAGCCTTACGAAGAACTTGCGGCCTGTGGACTTGCGCTCAATGATTTTACGCATGTGCGACAACTTCCGGCATTAAACAATGAATTTTGGGCTGCGTGCTATTCCCGGTTTCAGACCCGGGGAGCGGCCGTATCCATTCTTCTGGTCAAACAAAGAGAGATACTTTCGGCGATTCGTCAAACGATGACCACCGACGGGGGCGCTATCCCGCCCTGTAAAAAAGGGGGTGCCTGGGCACTTGACTGCCAGGACGGCTACGGTTCGTATTTGATCAATCACGGTCAGCTCACGGAAAAAACGGTAGATAAGTGGATTGACAACTGCAAGAAGCTTGGCTTCAATCAGATCGACAATCACGGGGGCTCGCCTGGTTTCTTTGACTTTGGCAGTTTGGAAATCAATAAAGAAAACTTTCCGGAAGGCTGGGATTCGTTCCGCAAAATCATTGACAAGCTTCACGGCAAGGGCATCAATTCGATTCTGCACACATATTCGGCGTTTGTGAGTATGAAATCGCGATACGTCAGTCCAGTGGCTCATGAAGACCTTTATCAGTCGGCGACGTTCACATTGGCCAAAGAGCTTTCGAAAGACGCGGTTGAAGTTGAGGTTAATGAACCCCTGACAGGTCCGTTCAAGAGCGAATCGCTCAAGACGATCAAAGTCGGCGGCGAAATCATTCATTACACAGGCAAGACGAGCAAGGCTCCCTGGCGTTTCACCGGCTGTGTTCGCGGTTATCACGACACGACCGTCACGGTCCATCCGGCGGGTCAGAAAGTTGGCATTCTTGGCTCATGTTTCAACCTTTACGCGGCGGCTCCGTGTTCGAAACTTTGGGATGAAATTATCCAAAATCATGTCGATGTCATGAATCAGTGCGGCTTCGACGGAATTTATTTCGACGCGATTGAAGGTTATTATCACCTTTGGGGCAAAGATTATTATTGGTATTACGGCGGCAAGTTTGTTATGGATATTGCCCGGGGTCTCAAGAAAGAAGTTGGTATGGAATACGCCGGAATGATTCATACCTGGTGGCATTACCGCAGTCGATATCAGGCGTGGGACATGCCGTCGCGCGGATACAAGCGATTTCTCGATGTGCATATCGCTTCCATGAAGGCCGGCGAGGAATACCAGCATGGCAGTTGGCTCAAAGACGATACGCTTATTGACCGTTACGCGAACATGAAAGACTCGTGCGTTTATCTCCCGCTTCAGCTTGGCTGGTGGTGGCATTTTCCGCGTTGGGGACGACCGAATCAAGAATCGACTTACGCCGACGACGTTGAGTATATCTGCTGTAAGCTTCTGGGCAATAACGCAGGCTTTTCATGCAATGTCGACGCGTATCGCCCCGACTGGACGGCCCGGCTCAAACAGTACGAAGAACTTCGTCACGGCAAGTATTTCGACGAGTCCGTTTTGAAGCAACTGCGAGAACCTCGCAAGGAATTCGAATTGTTCAAACAAACGGATGGCCGCTGGAATTTCTATCCGACGTTCTATCGCCGTCACAAGGTGAGTGACGTCGGTCATGAAACGGCCGCCTGGACTGTCGAAAACGAATTCGATTCGCAAGAGGTCAAGTTTCGTATCGTTCCGCTTTATACGGTTGCGTCTTACGATTCGTCTGATCGCACCAAACTCCTTGGAGCCGAAGAAATCAAATCGATTCAAAAAGGAGCGACGGCAGTCGGAGTAACCTCGGCAATAAAAGTGTCCGAAGAAGTCGTTCCGGCAACCAGGGAAAAGGCCCTTGAAATGACGGTGGCAAACAGTGGCAGCGTTCCGGACAATGCCGCCTGGGCATGGATTCAGCGTCCCATTCCTCAAATCATCGATCAAGGTGATAAGCGGCTGGGACTGGGCGTTTGGGTTTGCGGCGATGGACTTGGCGAAGTACTCGACTTCCAACTGGGATCGCAAAGTCATTATGTCACGGTCGATTTTACCGGTTGGAAATATTTTGAACTTCTCGAAACAGAGTCAATTGCCACGACAAAATATCAGTGGCCTGAAAGCATGTATGTCGTTTACTCGCACTTCACCACGTTCGGTAACAATATCAATTTGAACCCGATTCGCGTATGGTGCAATAATGTGCCCGCCGGAAAGAAAGCCCGATGTCTTATCGGTCCGGTTTATCTTCTTTCTTACAGCGAAAATGAAATCAAGAATCCCTGTATTGCATTAGGGGGCCAAAAAATTGTCCTTCCGGTATCAATGAAATCAGGTCAGTATCTTGAACTTTTGGGAAAGACTTCGTGCAAGATGTACGATTGTTTCGGTCGTTTTCTGAAAGACGTTCCTGTTAAGGACACGATTCCTGTTTTGGCCAAGGGAAAGAATACCATTGTCTTTTCTTGTGAACCAACACAAAAAACGACTTCCCGGGTTGAGGTGACCGTAATCGGCAAAGGCAAGCCGCTTCAATAACGATTCACTGCTTCCTGAAGTACAATCTTGTTCGCGGCCGACACGAAGAGAGGTTTTTATCGATCTCGTTTTTTGTGTCGGCACGACATGTTGAAAGGTTTTGTTGAAAGGTTTTGTTGAAAGGTTTTGTTGAAAGGTTTTGCTGAAAGGTTTGAATCGAAAGGTTTAAAAGGCGTATTTCACCGCGACTTCCGTTCGAAACGTTTCGCCAGGTTCCATGTACGAAAAGACCGGTTCCGATCCGGACACGTTTGCCTTGCGGTAATCGGTCAGAATATAACTAAACTCAACCCCCGTCATGAGTGCCTTGCTCCAGCTATACATGAAGTTTGTAAAAATGAGTTCGTTTTTGGTTCGGGCTGTGGTGAAACCGCCACTGGGAAGCGACGTTCCAACCAGGGAATCTTTGTCCGGCTTGTCCAAAGCAAAACCTGTGTTATTACAAAGCTTGTCCGTCATGCTTGTGTGGAAGCAAATCCAGCCCCCACGGTCTTTAATTCCTGCCCGACGGAAAAGATCGACTCCTTGATTAATCCCTCCGAAAAAACCACTCAAATTTTCTCCGACATAGTATTCGCCCTGAATACGGAACCGTTCCGTAACCGGAACATCCACGTCCAGATTCAACGACCAGGTCGGAACGGTCATGTCTTTTTCGCCGACAGAAACATATGTGCCCGGCAGTCCTGAAAAATTATACAGTTGCTCACCGTAATGACCGGAAAATCCAACGGTGATCGGCAAGCCGCAACGTGCTTCTTCACCAAGACTCACGGCAAAACGACCTTCAAAAGTCGGTAGTCCGGATGAGCGTCCTGTCGCGTCGGCAACAGACGTGAAGTCGGAAATAACATCATCGGCTATTGCCAACTCAACAAGAAACTTGCAGTTGGAACTGATCTCGAATTTCTGATCGCGCCGGAACTGACAGCGACGATAACCAATGTTGCCCGCGAAACAGGCTGGCAGATACGACAACATCTGGGGATAAAGCGGTGAAATCACTTCCCAATCCTGCCCGAACATCCAGCGAATTCCCCGCTCTCTGTTATTCAGTTCAACATTGGCCTTGCGAAGTTGAAAACCGCCTTTGTTGCGCGATACACTGACCAGACCTTCAAAATCGGCTTCGAACACGGCATTGACTTCATAACCAGGAAGCGTGTCGATTTCAGGCCCTTGTACTCGAACGCCAAAACGGCTCGGTCTTGCGTCCACAACCGACAATGGTTTGCCGTTTATCGCTTTGGACTGGGAATATAAAGCAACCTCGCCCGGGACTGTCGCGCATGTATCATAAACGCCGCTGGCAAAAATGTATCCATAAGGAACAAACGTGAAATCGCCTTTGCGAATCGCAAGCTTGTTCAAGCTGGCGTCCAACTCTTCTCGTGTCACATATCCTGTTTGTCGCTCTTGTGTATCCAACGGAGCCAGGGTCGATCCCGGCGCCAGTGGAACACTCGCGGTTGCTGCTGCGGCAGGCGGCAAGGACGGCTCAAGCGGTTCGGCTCCCCAAGTATCGTTCGTTTGGCTTATCCCGCCCCATGCCAACAGAAGGAGTATCAGGAGTTTGAATACACATTTTAATTCTGAATTTTTGCACGACATCGGTATACCGTATGATTTGGGTCTAGTTGTAATATTTACATGGTTTCGGGTCTGCAGTCGACACACCCCCTATAAGTCTTATCGTCCGCAAAACCGTTAAAACCAAGTTTTTTTTTCCATTTCATCATAAAAAGTGGCCCTACGGGCAAAAAAATCGTTTTTTGCAAAAAACACGTCTTGAAAATGAGGTGATGTTCTGTCATAATAAACGAAATTTTGTGAAATCGCGTATCCGTGAATTGAAACCAAACGACATTATCTTAATGAGGAGTTGATTGTATGTCAGAATCAAAAGTAAAGTGTGTTTATCCGCGTTTGCAACTTGCGTACCTGTTGCAATTCGCTATTTGGGGAAGTTGGTCCATCGCGTTGGGTGGATATTTGGACGGAAAACTGGAAACGGCAAAAATCATTGGCGACTGGACCGGGGGTGTCGGGTTGCTTTACAATGCCTATCCGATTGGTGTGATTCTGGCCGCCATGTTTATTGGTCCGATCGCTGACCGGTTTTTGGCTGCGCAGAAGATGCTTGGAATTCTTCAACTCATCGGTGGTGTTGCTCTTTGCGCGGCTGGTTATGTATGTGCGGCGGCCGTTGCGGCAGGCCATATGATTCCGTTCTGGCCCCTGTTCCTGCTCATGCTTCTTTCGGGTATTTGTTATTTGCCAACGATTCCGTTGATCAACGCGGTTGTTTTCAAACATATACCGGACACGAGCAAAGCGACCTGGGTTTTCATTTTCGGAACACTTGGCTGGATTCTGGTCAATCTGTTCATCGAAATTGGTTGCGGCGGCGCAAAGAACCCGATGTTCTTTTATGTCGGTGGCGCGCTTGCTTTGTTCTATGGTTTTTACGCGTTTACCCTTCCGGATACGCCTCCCAAAGGCGCCCCTGCCGAAGGTGCCAAGAGTGACGCCCTTGGACTGGGTGCGTTGGCCATGTTCAAAAATTACAAATTCACGATCTTCGTTCTTTGCGCGTTCATGGTGAGTATGTTCGGCAGTAATTTCTATTTCCCGAAACTCGTAACCTATCTGTCGGAACATGGCTATCCGGCCCCCATGGCACTGGGCACGTTGAATCAATTCTCGGAACTGTTCTTCATGGCACTGCTTGGTTTTTGCGTCGCCCGATTTGGTTTGAAATGGGTTTTGATTCTCGGAATGGGAGCATGGGCTCTGCGATATTTTGTGTTCACGTTGGACGGCTTCACCTTTGCGCTGATTGGTCTGCTTTTACACGGAATGGCTTATGCTTACCTTTATACAGCGGCCTACATGTTCGGCGACAAGGTTGCTCCGGCACACCTTAAGGCGTCGGTTCAATCGCTTCTTGCGTTCTCGTTGCTTGGTGTCGGGCAGTTAATGAGTGGTGTTTTCGTCGACTTCCAGGAAGCCAAATCACTTCCGGCCAAAGTTCCGACGGTCGTCAATGGCAAAGCCGATGCCGAAAAACCAATTACCGGTTTCCTGCCGTGGTCCGAGAAATCGAACTTGCAATATCTTGAATTGGCCAAATCACTCGAATTTGCTCTTGGCGAAAAACGGGCTTTCGATACCATCGACCTGGCCGACTACGCGACCAATGGCAAACTCACCGTCGCCGACCTCACCATGGACAAGCTCAAAGATAATACGGAAGTAACCGCCGAAGAACGTGCCGAAGTGAAGGAAGGTCAGATACTGATCGGAAGTTTCCCGAATATTAAACCGGTTGACATCGCTGGAGTGAAAGTACAACTTGAATCCGTCATGGCCAAGACAGGTACGAAAGAGCTTTCCCGGGCTGACTGGCTCAAGGTTCAACGTCACGATTGGAAAACGTTCTTCATGATGCCGTCTTGTTTCTGCCTGTTCTGGCTCGTCGTCTTCCTGCTGTTTGGGCGTGAACCTGACGCCGCCGTGGAAGCCAAAAAAGAAACAGCGGATACCGCCGTTGCGTAGCCACTGTTAAAAGGAATCCTTGAGGTCTGGTTTTTTATGAGCCGGACGCACAAGGACTCTCGCCATTCAGGAGCGGTCGGCAGGACGGCGACGCTCCCGGAAAGCTTTGTGTCGCCACCCTAAATGATAAAGGAGATGAAATTGGCAGATCATAAATATGATAAATATGAGGTCAGGCGGGAAAGACTTCTGGCCGCGGTCCAAAAGCAAGGTTGTCAGATGATTCTCGTAACCAACTTTACGAACGTGAGCTATTTGACCGGTTTTTCCGGCGACGACAGTTGGCTTCTGGTTTCTCCAAAAAATACAGTGCTTGTCAGCGATACTCGATATACCGAGCAGATCATGCATGAGTGTCCGGGACTCAATGCCCATTGCCGCGTTATGGGCGAGGACATGATTTCGACCGTTTCGAAGCTTTTTCGTGACGATCTCCCAAAAGGAGCAAAGATAGGAATTGAAGGGGGATCCATGACGGTTGTTGTCCGGGACACTCTGGCGGACGCGGCAACCGGGTTCACTCTTGTCGCGCTTAGCGATCCGGTGGAGATTCTTCGCGAAGTCAAAGACGAATCCGAGGTCAGCGCGATTCGCAAGGCGATTACCTGTGCGTGCCGTGCGTTCAACGCAGTTCGTCATACGGTGGAGCCTTGGCATTCCGAACTTGACTTTAGTCGCGAACTGGAATGCGCCATGCTCAAGCTTGGCTCTCAAGAGCGCGCGTTTCCCTCGATCGTTGCCGTTGGTGCTCGTGCCGCACTGCCGCACGCGGTCCCGACCAGTACCGCTCATCTGGGCGACAGCGAATTGTTGCTTGTCGATTGGGGGGCAAAAGTCGATTCGTATATGAGCGACTTGACTCGCGTTCTGATTACGCGGGCGAAACCAACCAAAAGATTACGTTCTCTTTACAACGCGGTACTCAAAGCTCAAAAGGCCGCAATTGATTTCATTAAGCCCGGTATTCCTTGTTGCGAAGTTGACGCGGTGGCACGGGGAGTACTTACCGACGCGGGCCATGGTAAGGCTTTCTCGCACAATCTTGGTCATGGCCTTGGGAGAGTCGTTCACGATCGCGGCGGCTTCCGGGTAGGAAACAAAACGCTTCTCAAGCCGGGGATGGTCATCACGGTCGAACCTGGAATTTATTATCCTGACTGGGGTGGTATTCGCATAGAAGACGATATTCTCGTAACGAAAAAAGGTTGCGAAGTCTTGTCGGAAGGATTTCCCAAAGAGTTCGACGACATGTTTCTCGACATGTCGTGATTCGATGGAGTGATTCGCGGCTGTTTCAGGGGCAAATCATATGTTCGCTTGAAACAGCCTTTTCAGACTCTTAAAGAACACAGCGCATAAAGGATTGCATCGTGATAAAATTCTGCGCGTTGTGCCCGAAGCGAACAAGACAAACGCCACGCGAAAGAATCGTCTACCCGCAAGGCGTTCATGTACCGGGGAATTCCGGTCCGTTCATACTTCGTCAGGAACAACAAAGCCGGTGCGATATGCCCGTTTGTAATACTGTGCCGCTTCGGGACAACCGACAATAGCGCCATTGTTCTTGGCGTCCACAACAATTTTTTGTCCGCCGAGCCGATTACTAATCGTCGCGTATTGAGCCAAAAGCACACTTCGGAATCCAATTTCGATATCGGCGTTGGGAGTTTCCCGCGTGCGAATACAATGAATGAAATTCTCTTTGTGTTCCGGATCGGGAAAGCGTCCGTACTCTTGCGACGAAACAACCGGTTCCCGCTGTTTGGTTCGTTCAAATACCTGCCACCCTCCTCCGTGACGGCCAA
>JAQVID010000090.1 GCA_028695865.1 Thermoguttaceae bacterium
GATGCACGTTGAATTTGCTTATCCGACGCAAACCATATATAATATTCCCGCGACGGATGAGATGATCGAAACGGACGAGCCCGCCTTGACGGACGTTCAGGCTTGTGCCATTGCCGACGAAATTGTTGACTCCGAACGAGCCGCCCAAAAACTGAAAGAGGCGGCCAAAGCGAACTAAACCGATGTATTCGTGTTTTCGTACTGCGCTAGTTCCGCCTGACGACCTGTTTGCGGCCCCTTGAGACCGCGTCGAGGTACACTGCCTGTCCGGTTTATTTTTTTCCGGAAATATTGCGGGATTTCAGATCGTCGGCCAATCGGGCCAGACCTTCTTCCGTGGAGATACGCGGAGTATAGCCGAAATCGCGTTGGGCACGACTAATATCGAACCAGTATGACTGGGCCAATTGTGTGGCGAGAAATCGCGTCATGGGCGGTTCGTCTTTCAATCGCAAGAAGCGATACAGGCATTCGTAACACCATCCGATTCGCCAAGCAGCTTTAAAGGAAACAGAGCGATGAACCTGTTCCAGACCGACGAGTTCCAGAATGCGATTAATCCAATCCCAACAGTTGACCGGTTGGCCTTGAGAAATGTAATAAGCATTCCCGGCGACAGGTCCTGTGGGCGTGAGGGCGTCTGCGGCAAGCAGGTGCGCATCGGCGGCGTTTTCGACATACACCATATCGAGCAGGTTGGTTCCATCGCCAACGCGAGTTAATTGACCGGCTTGAGCACGCTTGATAAGACGCGGAATCAGGTGGTGATCGTGTGGTCCCCAAATGAGTCTTGGCCGAATGGCACAGGTTAAAAGTTGTTTGGAACCATCGGCGGTTGGACTTTTATTTGCCTGTAATACCATGCGTTCGGCAATGGCTTTGGTCTCAGGATAAAACGAAAGATAATGCTTCGGATAAGGAGTTGATTCGTTCACGCCATTCTGCGGCAAACCGCTGTCGGTAACGCTTGGACTGCTCGTGTAGACAAGACGCTCAACATTATTTTCCCGGCAGGCGTCCAGAACGTGCTTCGTACCAAGCACATTGGTATCGTAAAACGGACGACGATTGACCGATATTCCGGGCAAAGAAGCCGTATGAAAAACAATATCCATACCGCGGCACGCATTGGCGACGTCAGGCCACTGCCGCAAATCGCCTCGAATGATTTCAACGCCCCGGGCAGCCAGATCGGGATAGTCGCCCCGGCAGAAAATTCGAACGTGAGCGCCGCGAGCCAAAAGCCGTTCGACAATATAAGTTCCCAGAAAGCCTCCGCCCCCGGTGACCAGCGCTTGCATGTTGTTCCGGTTTGAGTTGATTTTTTTCGTGGCGGGGTGTGGATACTCCTGATTCGTACTGGCAGGCAAGGCAGGAGTTGAAGCCGGCACGGTATTAGCCGTACAAGACTTTCCTGCCAGGGTCAAAGCACCCGTGGGACACGCTTCGGCGCAGAGACGCCCTGTCTTCTGAAGTCCTTCTTCAAGACTTCGATCAAACGGAACGTTCATTTGAACATCGAACCCGCGACCGATAAACGTTAAACCATAAGGCTCGCCGAACTTTTCCGCAATTCGAATGCACAGTCCACACTTAATACATTTGCCCGGCTCGAAGAAAACGTTACCGCCGCGCTCGATGCGAATGTGTTGTCTGAAATCCGATGTGAATCGGGAAGGGGCAAGATCGAGTTTCGACGCCTCCTGTAATAAGCGACATTTGTCGCGTCCGCGGCAATCGCAGTGCAAACATCGACCGGCCTGACGTTGAACTTCTTCCGTCGAATAATCATCTGTGCCCGCGTCCGCAGGTTCCACACGCGCAGCCGCCAGAGCGTATCTTCCCAAAGCCTCAAGTTCGTCTCCCTGTGGCTGTTTCACATGGACGGAAAACGGAGCCGATAGCGGTTGCGCTTTGCCTGTCGCAAGCCAGGTCAGAACAGAATGGGCAACGTCGCGACCATCCGCCGCCGAACGGACATAAGGAGTTTTGCCCCGGAGTGCCGTTCCCACAGCGAAAAGCCCCGGTATATTGGAAACGCCGGATTTCGAATCGAACTTGAAACATTGATTGACCGGAGCAATGGGAACTTGTCCGGAAGTCTCTGCTTCCGTTTTATTTTCATTCATACCGGTTGCCAAAACGACAGCGGCATATTCATTGAGCGCGGCGTTCATGAACGATGTATCATACCACGGAACGGATTCGTTCAGTCGCAATTCAATTCGGTGATCGTTTCCGACGGACAGGAGATGATTGATTTCCAACTCAAGGACTTCCGGGGGCAGAACACCACCGTCAATTGCGTTGAGTCGGCCTCCGCAAACGTCTTTCTGCTCAAAAAGTGTAACGTGACAACCTTGAACGGCCAAATGAAACGCGGTGCAAAGGCCCGAAATTCCAGCGCCCAGGACGGCAATATGTTTGTTGGTGCAAGGCTTGACGTTTAAGACGGTATCGACATCGACTTTTCCCAGAACAGTATCGGCGACATAACGTTTGAGTTGGCAGATGGAAACGGCTTCGTCAAGTTTGTCGCGACGACATACCCGTTCGCAAGGACGCGAACAGATTCGCCCCAGTATGGCCGGAATGGGCATCGCCTGCCATATCGTCTGAATGGCCAGATCAAGACGATTGTCGGCGATTTCACGAAGCATTCGGGGAATATCCAGACGAGTAGGACAGGCAAGTCGGCATGGGGCTTCGCAGTCGCCCACGTGATCGCTTAGCAGAAGTTCGAATGCTGTTCGACGCAGCGCAACAAGCTCCGGCGTGTCGCACTCAACGACCATACCCTGGGTCACTTGAGCTGTACACGACGGGGTAATTCGCCCGTTGATCTTGACTAAACAAACCTGACACGAGGCGGGAACGATTCGAAAATTCGCGGATTCAGAATGATTGGATTCAGAATGATTGGTATCCGGAACGACGCTCGAAGTATGCTCTTGCGTTGTATTCGTCTGATCCTGCGTTTTTTGGCCAAGGCGATCCGACATAAAAAAACAAAGCGTCGGGATCGAGTGGCCCGCCTGTTGGGCCGCTTCCAAAACCGTCATGTCAGGCGACACTTCCACGGGTTGGTTATCGATTGTGATCGTAAACGTCATATTACTTCACTTGTTCAATGTATTTTGTTCACCAAGCCATTGAATGCATTCGGCCTGCCATTTGTCCCAACTGGGACCTTTATATCCGTTAAGTCCGTGACCTCCATTTGCAAGTTCAACGTATCGGACACTGCGACCGAATTTCTTCATGCTATCGACGAAACTTGTACTGTTGACAATGGGAACCGTGCGGTCGTCAACGGCATGGGCCAGGAAGACGGGGGGCGTGTCCGGACCAACCTGCTTCTCGTTGGAGAACATAATGATCATTTCTTCGGTCTGATTTTTGCCGAGCAGGTTATTCTTTGTTCCGGCATGCGTTTTATCCGTGAGCGTTACGACCGGATAAATGAGAATGCCAAAGTCAGGTCGGGAAGAAACACGTCGAATTGGATCAGCATCATTTGGACGGCCCTGATCGAAATGAGTTACCGCCGTTGAGGCCAGATGTCCGCCCGCGGAAAAACCAATGATTCCGATAGCCTGGGTACGAACATGAAATCGTTCGGCATTTGCGCGAACGTATCGAATGGCCCGACCGGCATCGGCAAGTGGAACAAACGGGCGACCGTCAGGCAATCGGTATTCAAGAACGAAGCCCGCGATTCCGTGCGCGTTTAACCACTTGGCGATTTTGTATCCTTCAGGCACAATACACAACGCGCGATAGCCCCCACCGGGACAGATGATCACGCCTTGCCCCGTTGCCTTGGTCGCATCCGGTAAAAAGACGTGAAGCTTGACTTCAACCTTTTCGAACATTCCCGGGCCGTACCAGGCTCCTTGCGGCCAAATATTGATGGTCTCGTTTGCGTCGGCACTCTGCGGCAGGGGCGTCTTGGCCTGTTTGGCAGGTGATCCGGACCCGGCGGCAAGTACGGCCGTACTTGCCGTATACATCGCAATACAAAACACAAGGGAACAAAACAGGAACACTTTAAAGTGTTGAAGTCCGTTTTTCATTTTTTCGTTTTTCCTTATTATCAGGGTGGGTCTTGAAATATTCTCTTTAGTTTTTCTGCTTGTTTTCCCGGGTTTGGTCCGGTTTTTTATCGTGCGGAGCATGCCGGCCAAACACCGGCTTGCAGAAACTAGGAGTTCTTCGGCGAGAGGGGGATAGGAAATTTTGTTCTCAAAGCATCTGTTTCTTTTTTCAGGTCCGCTGCGCGCACAAACGAAGGTTGCGCTCCTTCGTACGTTACGCTGATAGCCGCAACAACAGTGGCGTATGTGGCCGCTACACAAAGCGGATAGTTCCAAGCCAACGCATGAGCCACCGCGGCAGAGAAAACATCGCCTGCCCCTGTGGTATCAACAGCGATCACAGGCAGCGGGTCAATCTCAAAGCCCGGTTCCGGCGGATCGACGCAGTAGGTTTTCCAACTGCCTCGCGTAATGACGACTTTTTTCACGCCGCGGTCCAACAGGATTTTTGCCGCCTCTACTTCCGAATTTTCAGCATAAATATGAACTTTGACTCCGGTCAATTGAAACGCTTCGCGCTCGTTGGGGGTGATGCAATATACATTTTTGAGGAGCGATTCCGGTAAAGGCACCGTGGGAGCGGGAGCCGGGTTCAAAAAGACCGGAACACCTGCCTCCGCCGCAATCTTTGCCGCGTATTCCACGGTCTCAAGTGGTACTTCCAATTGCATGACAAGCATGTCCGCCGACTTGATTGCCGAGGCCGCCTGATCGATATGAGCGGGCGTCAGTTTGGCATTGGCGCCTGACGCCACAGAAATAAGATTCTCACCCGACCTGCCGACAAGAACCAGGGCGATTCCGCTGGATGAATCTTCCAGGCTCGTTACATAGGTCGTATCAATACCTTCTTTTTTGTATTGTTCCAGCGACTGTCGTCCATACTCGTCTTGACCTACACACGAGACAAAGACAACATTAGCTCCAAGTCGGGCCAAAGCCACAGCTTGATTGGCCCCTTTGCCGCCAGGAGCGGTATAGAATGAACCTCCGGTTACCGTCTCTCCCACCGCGGGAATACGTAATGATTTTATGACCATGTCCGTATTGGAACTTCCGACAACGACAATATTTGGTTCCCACATATCAATAATCTCCTTCGTTGCTGTTTGACAACCCGACGACAATGAACAACATGATTATATAGTCAATTTTAACCAAAACAAGCCTTGTACGCAACAGAAACGAAGGACCTCACCCCATTTTTTTAAGAAATTTTTTCGGGCAGTGAGATTTGTGTTCTTTCGATCATGAATAGAGAGCATAATCAAACTTGATGTCAGTAACCAGGTAAAATGATTTACGCTCATCTGTGCCTGATAACATGTTGCGCACAAAAAATGCCCGGAAGGAAAAACAACCAAGAACATAATTGGGAGCCCGAACGATCCAATGCGGTATCCTGGAAAGCGGAATACATGATCATTTTCTCCACTTAAATGGTCCGAAAATGCTATACTTATCCCGATTTCTTTTGGAACAGGAACCCTTCGAGCTTATGTATCGACTCCCCCGGATGTTAACCGTAGGTGCCTTCCCTCCCGAGCGCTTTTATATTAACACAGGTTGACCGCTCTTGCAAGCTTTTTCTTGGCCTCCCGTGAGAATTCGTCCAAAATAGTCAAAAAAAAACGCGGATGCGGTATTTCTTGCGTTTATCTGAGCGCAAAAATCGTTTTTGCCGTTAAAACCATTCGGCTTTCGCCTTCCCCTTTGAGCCAACCACGTGTACCTTTTACACCAATTGTTTTGCCGACGAAGCGATCAAGGCTTTGGCCCGACTCCGCTTGAACATAACAGATAATGTTCATCTGTTCCCCGTTCTTTTCTACCAGAACGTAAGGGGGATAACCTTGCGGTTTTGCGGGGAGGTGCCCTAATATGCCCATGGCGTCAAAGCCCTGCAAGCTTTTTTGTCCGGATGAAATCGGAGCCGTTTGGGTCGTGGTGGTCGCAATGGGGATCATTTTTTGGGGGACCCCTTGCGTTAAACTTGCCGGGGGTTGCCAAGAGTTTATGTCGTCATGTTGCGTTTCGGATACGTTATGCGGACGATTTACCGAGGAATTGTTCAAGCCTGGAGCGCTTGCGGTTGGATCGGAAACGGTTGCGGAAACTTGTCGAATGGACGCGTTTTCAGCAAGGGCCGGTCCAGGCAAGACTGGTTTTTGACCTTCTGCCAGAAATGTCGGTTTCTCGCTGGTTGATGTTTTATCTTGCCGTGGTTTATCTTGCGTTGGCACAGATGTACCACGATTATCCGGGCCCGGAAGGACCATGGGAGGCGGGGCAATCATTTGATAATCGTGTGGCGGTACCGTTGTGGGACCAGGCGACGTTCCGAAAATCGGTTTTCCTCTCCCGAGCGAATGGCCTTCGGTGCGGGTATCGGCGATTTTGGTTGACGGGACTGGGGCCGTGTCGCCTGTCTTGACACTGTTGGCCGCAACCGGGGCTGACGGTGCCACAGTTTGGACGGGGTGTGGAGATTTGTTTTTGCTACTGAAAGCAAATCCCAATCGGTGTGAATCGTTCGTTTTTTCCGGACGAACAATTCGCTGACGCGGTTTGATGAAGCGTTTGTCTTTGCTTGCTTCGGATGTTTCTCCGGGTTGCGCCGTAATACTTCCTTGTGGACCGATTGCCGCCAGGTTTCCTGTTTGCGAATTGGTTTGTCTGCTCTTGATTTGTTCAATACGGACATGGATATTTTTGGCGGCAAGTCGCTGTTCGTCGCTGTTTGCGGCGTTGAAGAGTGCCTTGGCCCGGTCGGAGAGAATATCGAGCGACGCAAGATTACCCCGGCCATTGACCACTTCGAACAGGTCGCGGTTGACTCGGGCAATTTCCATCGAATACTCGTCCGTACCCGAGGCAAGTGCATTCGTATTGTTTGTTGCGTTGTTTATTGGAGGGATGCTAAATGGTAATGAAGTCGTTTGGCGAGCTGTGCCGTCCGGGGTTGAGGCATTGTTTTCGGAAATACCTTGCTGTGGATCAGGTAAGGTTGCCGGGATTTTTGCGATATTTGCGATATTTGCAGTTTGCGCACCCTGCTTGGGGTCCATGGATGATACTTGTGGGGGCAGACTTTCCGGTGTTTTTGCATTCTGCTGGGGAACGGCGACCGGGGCAGGGCTCTTGGCTTCCATGTAGGAGTCGAGGTATTCCCGGGTCATGGTGATTTTGGCCGGAAGCTGCTTAATGGTATCGTCCTGGAGTAATACATTGTCTTGTATCCAGCGAAATTCGCCGGCAGGTGGAACGATTTTATACCAAGCCGCGCCGCCGGGCAATTTGGTTTCGCCGAGAATGCGAACCCGTTTACCGTTTTTTAGACCGACCTGAATGACCGAACTTTTGACTACAGAATCCGTTCCAACTCGAATAGGAACTTCTTTGTCTGTCTCGTGTTGGGTAATAATCCCGAGTTGGTCGTTTTCACGACGGACAAAATTGGCATTGATCCAGGAAAAACTTCCTTCTGGAGGTCGCACGGCACACCAACCGTCCGGGCGTCGCAAAAATATTTCAACTTGTGTATTTTGCGTAAGTTTCCCGGTTGTGTAAAAATTACTGCCCGGGCCGGCGTATAAGAAAGCTTCAGGAACATTGATCGGCAGCGAAAACGAAACGACTTCGCCTTTTCCCAGGGAAGCTTGAACGGCACGGACTTGATTGTCCGCCGCAAGTCCCCATCCAGGGAATAAAAGGATGACGCCAAGCAAAAAAGCGTGGCAGGATGTAAGTTTTATATTGCTCATAATAATAATGACTACAAAACCAAAGGTAAAATGATGTTTCTTTGTTTATGTGTTCAGTCGTTCAAGGAGCGCTCCTTGTTGGAATACTCCTTGAAATTGAAGTTTAACGTTTTTTTCGATTCGAAACAAGAGCATTTTGCCGTTGCCCGTCATTATTATTGGAATCCACAGGTTGCGACAAAAAACAGGCGGGGGGTATGGTTCCTTTATTTGATTTTCCGGGTTGTGCGGTCTGAATCCCCCGTAATCCGAAGGCAAACGGGGAGAGAATCGCCGAAACGCCAGGCCGGCCCCCTGCCGTTTGCTCTAAGAAACAATAGATCAAACGTCTTTACAGGTCAGACGCTTTGTTCCTTGTCTGGGACGCTCCAAAGCGTTTGCTTGCATGCGGTTGCCGTTTTTTTCTTCTAATTCTGTTAAAATCGGGCAAAAGAACAAAACTGCTATTGGAGAAAACGAAATACGGGAGCATAATAAATTAAACAGGATAGAGTACACATGAAGTCGTTTGCACGGCTTGGTGTGTGGTCCACGGGCACAACCCGGCATTGTTCGATTTTTCCGGCAAGGCAAGCTCTACCGATTATCCTTTGGGGGATTCGATCGGAATGGGTAATTTTTATACTTTTTTGCCGGTTCGTTGCGTCCTTGTATCCTATAATATTATTGAGATACTTATTTTGGCGTCGAAAAAATGCAGGGATTGTGCGGGCGCAATGCCGGTTACATGCGGAATTACTTGCATAAATTGGTTGCCCAGGTAAAATGCGGGGTTTGTGCGTACGATTTTTTGTCGCGTGTCCCAATTCTTGCGGAATGCGCGTCATGTTGTATTTACGCTCGCTTACAAGGTAGTATGACCGGAATGATCCGGACCGATAACGGTTGTGCCGCTTGTACGTGTTTTTAGTAATTTTTCGGTTTTTTGTTTTTTTTGCTCAAGGATGTCCAACAGGACGCCGATAATAGGAGAAGAGGGTCGATTCCCTCAAAGAAAAAAACAGAGTAAGACGGCAAGACGCCGCTGACCAACACCCCTTTTTCAGGAGAAATAAACTGGAAGTTTACGGAACTCATATTATTCAT
>JAQVID010000091.1 GCA_028695865.1 Thermoguttaceae bacterium
AAAGCTTTGCGGACCCGACCCGACTCGAATTCGCTCAAGGAATCTCCGCGCTGGTTGGGCCAAATGGTTCGGGCAAATCAAATATCGTCGACTCCATCAAATGGGTCCTCGGTGAACAAAGCGTTAAAAAACTCCGCGCCGGGGAATCAACCGATGTTATTTTCAACGGCTCCTCCACTCGACAACAACTCAACTCGGCCGAAGTCACTCTGACTTTTACCAATCACGATCGCCGCCTGACGGTGGACGCCGACGAAGTTCATTTTACACGTCGCGTATACCGCAGTGGTGAATCGGAATATTTGATCAATGGCCGGGCAAGTCGTCTTAAAGATTTCCGCGAAATTTTATGCGGTACCGGACTGGGGCTTCACGCATACAGCATCATTGAGCAAGGACGCGTCGAAGGACTGCTTCAGAGTACATCACAACAGCGCCGCATCGTGTTGGAAGAAGCGGCTGGAACTGCACTCCATCGAATCAAAATGCAAGAAACCGAACGCCGACTGGAACGCGTTCAGCAGAATATTCTTCGCGTTTCCGATGTCGTTAACGAAATCGAAAATCAGCTTCGTAATACCAAATCGCAAGCCGGGAAAGCACAACTCTTCAGACAATATTCGACCAGACTTCGTGAACTTCGTATTAACGTCGGACTGGTCGGCTGGTATCAGAATCTGCGGGCAGCCTCGGTTCTCAATACGGGTTTGCAAAAAAAACAGGAACTTTCAGAAGACCTTGAAGCAGAAGTCAAACAGGCCGATAATGAACTTGTCGAGCAAAATCAACAGGTGGAACTGCACGATCAGGAAATACGACGCCTTGGCAAGGAATTGGCGTCGCTGCGCGAAAAAATCGTTGCGGAAGAATCCTCTCGCGACTTTCAGGCGTCTCGGATTGAAACGTTCCGAGGTGAAATTGTCGAACTGGGGTACAAACTGCTCGACCTGAAAAAACGAAGTGGGGGGGGCGAAGACCTCATGCGCCAAACGGACGCGGACATCGCCAAAACGACGCAATCGCTTCAGGAAGTTACCACGTCATACAACGACGCCGATACCATCCTCAAGGAATTAACGCAACAGTGCGATTCGCTTCAGACACAATTGGGCGAAACGCGAAAAACACTTCAACTTAAAGCACTGGAAGAAAGCACTCGAAAGGGCGAAATTAAAGGACTGGTTTCCCGGCACAAAGCACTCGACAAAAGTCGTACTTCACTGCTCAAAGCGATCAAGCGTCTTGAAACCCTCGCGCTCGATTTGGCCCAGGAACACAAACGCCGGATCGAAGACATTCAACAACTTCAAAACCGGCGTACTGCTGCTGAACAAAAACGATTGGAAAGTGAAAACGAACTTGCCCGTCTGACCATAAGTCGGGACGATACTCGCGATGAATTGGCGGCGCTGCGACTTCAGCAATCGGCGATTACGGAACGACATTCTCTCCTGGCGGAAATGATTCGCCGTAACGAAGGACACAGTCCCGGAGTTCAGGAAGTGCTCACTAACATGTCCAATCCGCAAAGCCCTTTTCGTTTCGCGCACGGATTGGTCGCCAATCTCTTTCGTGTCAAGCGTCCTGCCGCCAACCTCATCGGCTTCGCGCTGGGCAAAAAAGTTGAGTACATTATCGTCTCACCGGAACCTGAACTGTTTCGACATCTCGAAACGCATTCCGAAAAATTCGCCGGCCGCGTCGGTTTCATTTGGCTCAATGCCGGCGACGAAACTACTCCCTGGACAGGTTCGAATTACGAAAATCGACCCGGCGTTCTGGGTCGCGCCGATCAGTTTGTCGAAACGGAGCCGCTCTTCGAACCCCTTTTACGACGTTTGCTCGGCCATACCTGGATTGTCGAATCAATGAACGTCGCAAAACGTCTGTATCGCGAAAGCGATGGCCAAACCGATTTTTTAACACTCAAAGGCGAACATCTGGCTCCTGATGGGACACTTGTCGTCGGACCGCCTGATCGGTATACCGGCCTCATTTCCCGCCAGAGTGAATACGATGAACTCTCCAGACAACTTCCTCTGATGGAATCCGATATCGCCGACCATGCCGTTGCGCTTGAGCTCTGCGAAAATCGGGTCACCGCCGCACGAAAGCAACGTGACGATTCATCTCGCCATTGTCGTGACCTCGACACGCAATTCGATCACCTTCAACTCGATCAGCAAACAGCAAAGAGCAAAGATACCGACGTTCAGGAAGAACTCGCCGACCGGCGAAACGAATGGACCTCACTGCAAGACGATATACATCAGGTCGAAGTCGATACAGCCCAATGCGAACAGGAAAAAACGACCTTGCATAACGAACAAGGTACCCTGCGGGACGAACTGGCTCAAGGACAGCAATCCCTTGACGCACTCAAGACACGTCACAAGGAACAACTCGAACAAACCAATCTTTTACGGATCGAACTGGAAAAGGCAAAAGACCGGCTGCAATCCTTGATCGATCGACGAAAACAATATAAGGATACACAGGACGAACGAAGTCAGCAGATCGGCGAACATTACGAGCGTACTTTGAACTTAACACGACAGCGCGACGAAGCCGAACTGGCATCGCTGCGCTCGGAGTCCGCCCTCGCGACTTTTTACGCAAAAAAGGAACGCATCGCTCGCGCTCTGGCCGTTGCGACCCGACGCAGGCAAAAAGTCGTTTCCTCTCGGACTAAAATCCAGGCCCGCCTCAAAAAAACTCGTCAGGAAGCAGACCGCCTTCGCGAAGAACTTCATTCCAGTCAATTGGAAATCGAACGAATCGAACTGGAGCAGCAGACCATAATGACACGCATGAAAGAAGATTATGGAATTGAGCTTTCCGAAAATTACATAATAACTTCCGGTTTTTTATCGGCCCGACGCGAACCTGCGGACACTGGTTCTTTGCTCGATGAAATTATCGGTGAAACACAAGTCGCGGATACAAATGCAACTGCGAATAGCGATGCCCCAACCGAGACCTCCGACGAATCTCCTCAAGCAATTTCCGAAGACGAACCGACATCCGAAGACGGAATGACACCCGATTCCATTCGACAGACGGAAGAAGAGATTCTCGAAGAAAAAATCGCCGCACTGGATGATAATAAAAAGGAAATTGAAGAACTCAAAACCAAACTCCAAAAACTAGGAAATGTCAATTTGGAAGCTATTGAAACACTCGAAAGTCTCGAATCAAAATACAAAGTGCTCTACAATCAGTATAACGACCTGGTCGCTAGCCGCAATTCCATTCTGAAAATCATGGAAATGATGAAAAACGACAGCCAACGCCTCTTTCAGGAAACCTTCGAAAGCGTTAAAATATACTTCTGTGAAATATTTCAGCAGTTGTTTGGCGGAGGACATGCCGACCTCGTTCTGGAGACGCCCGAAACGCCTCTGGAAAGCGGCATTGACATTATCGTTCGTCCCCCCGGAAAAGACCTCAAAAGTGTTATGCTCATGAGCGGGGGAGAGAAAACACTGACCTGTATCGCCCTGTTACTCGCAATTTTCAAGCACAGAAGTACTCCTGTGTGCATTCTTGACGAAGTCGACGCCGCTCTTGATGAAGGAAACGTCGGACGGTTCGTCAAGGTAGTCCAAAATCTGCAGGTTGATACACAATTCCTGATTATTACGCATTCCCGCAAAACAATGTCCTGCGGCAAAACGATGTATGGCGTGACCATGCAAGACCCGGGCGTGTCTACCCTGGTCGGCGTAAAATTCGAGGATGTCGGCGAAAACGGCGAAATTCTTGCCCGACCTGACAAACATGACAATTCAAATCAGGGAGCCGCCTGATTTAAAAATAATCGGCTCGTAAAATGTTTTTAACTTCATACCTAAACAATTGTGATAAACACAAATGAGGAACAAATGACAACAAAACAATACAAGCGACGTTCGCTTATTTTCGCGTCGATGGCATTGCCCGTCCTTATCTCGGGCTTGCTTGGCGCTTCCACTTACGCGCAACAAAACGAAACGGCAAGTGCCGCCGCTCAAGTCGTTCAAAACGCGGGTCAAAACAATCCAATCAGTCAACCGGCTGCCGCTATTTGGCCCGAAACGGTCGCGCAAGTCAATGGAACCCGAATTTCGCGCGATACCCTGATCGCGGAAAATGTTCGTTCACACGGGCAGGAAGTCCTGCAACGTATTCTCAATCGTGCCCTGATTCTTGCCGAATGCAAACGACAAAACATTATTGTCACCCGCGCGGATGTTGATGCTGAAATTGACCGCCTTGCCAAACGATTCAAAATTGACCGGTCGCAATTTCTGACAATCGTTCAGAAAGACAATAACATGACGCCGCAGCAATACGCCGAAGAAGTAATCTGGCCGAAACTTGCCCTGGACGCACTGGTCGCGGGCAAGATACAAGTCTCAGAAGAAGAAATTCAACGCAAGTATTTATCCAAATTTGGACCTTCGCTCGGTATGCAAATTATTGTTTGCCCAACAAAAGCCAAAGCTGAAGAAGTAAGAGCCAAAGTCGTCGCCGCTCCGGATACATTCGGCGATGTCGCCAAAGTCGAATCCAAAGATGTTTTGACCGCCTCAAACAAAGGTCGCATGCAGCCGATTTTCCAATATTCGCTCCCTGACGTCGAAATAGAAAAACAACTCTTTTCGATGAATATCGGCGATATTTCTCCCGTCATTGGTCCTTATGGCCCGGAAAAGAATTTCATTATTTTCAAATGCGAAAATAAATACGACTCCATTGTTCCTCCGGATAAAATTGGACAACTCAAAGAAAAACTGAAAGCGGACGCCGCAAGCGAAAAACTCAAAGGAGCCGCTCAACTCCTCTTTGAGCAGTTGGGAAAAGAAGCGAAAATCGAAAACATTCTCGCCAAGCCTGAACTCCGTGCCCAGTATCCGAATCTGGCCGCTACTGTTAACGGACAGCCGATTTATCTCGCCTCCGTTGTTGAAATGGGCTTGAGACTTTACGGCAAACAGGACCTCGAAACACTCATTTCCACAACCCTCATTGAACAAGAACTTAAAAAAGTCGCGGTTACGGTTTCCGATCAGGAAATTGACACCGAAATATGGATTCGTGCCGCCGAAACAACCATGCCGCTGGCCGATGGCTCACCCAATATCAAAGAATACCTTCGCAGCGAATTGAATAAATACGGCGTGCCCGAAGATTCGTATCGAAAGACGATTGTCTGGCCGATTGTCGCACTCAAAAAACTTTCCGCCGGCCTGGTTAAAATTACCGATGAAGATTTGCAAAAGAGCTTCGAAGCCAACTTCGGTGCCAGTATACAATGATTGGGAATCGTCATGAAAGACGAACGTCGCGCACGCGAAGCCTGGCAAAAAGCACGTACTCTTCCGCAGAAAGAAAAACGTCCCATCGCCGACGTCTTTGGTGACTTGGCCGCCGAATATTCCGTCGAGCCGGGCAGTAAGCAAATGCGCGGACGTATTCCTCCGATCATTAAGAACGGCGGCTCTCCGCTCCTCGAAAAAGAAGCGTTTGAACTGAAGCCGGGTGACCTGTCCAGCGTCATTCAAGTTGAACGCGGAATGTTCGTCATTCTTTATTGTCAGGAAATCAATCCGCCCAAAGAGGTTAAATTCGAGCAGGTTAAAGACACGCTCCGATCCGATTTGCAACGAAAAAAAGAACTCCTTGCCATAAACGAATTTTTCGGAAACGTCATTTCGAAATCGACCATTGTCAATCATTTGACCAACGAAACATCAACCCCCAAGACAAAAACCATTCCGCAGCAGGGACCGGTTCCCAGTCCCATGCCCAACCAACCGGGCCAACAGGGCCAGCAGGGCCAACAGGGTCAGCAGGGTCAGCAGGGCGAAAACATTCCGGTTCCCCGGGCAAAATAAGACTCAACTCGTGTCTGCCCCCACGTAACTGATTTCCCTGACGAATCAGACAAATCCGGCCCGGTCAGAAAAATATCTGCCCGGGCCTTTTTTTTGTATTCCTTTTATGTTATATTCATATAGAGAATCGGTATTGCGTAATGTTTTGCAAAAATTGCTCCAGACTTGATTCCTCAACTTTTGGGCTTTTTTCAACATGCACATTCATTTACACATTCATTTACACATTCATTTACACATTCATTTACACAAACGCGTATTCATTTACTCAAAAATGATACCTGAAACCAAAGCACAAGGAGAAAAACATGCAGTTCAGAAAAATTGGCAAAACCGATATTGAAGCTTCCGCAATCGCTATGGGATGTTGGGTCATTGGCGGCTGGATGTGGGGCGGAGCCGATGAAAACGAGGCCATTCGCGCCATTCAGACTTCGCTTGACGAAGGAATAACGATGATCGACACGGCGCCTATTTACGGGCTGGGCCGAAGCGAAACTATCGTCGGTAAAGCAATTAAAGGTCGTAAACGTGATAATATCGTCATCGCCTCCAAGTGTGCCATTGTCTGGAGCACCGAAATTTGGGAACAGGGAAAGGGTGAACTTCACTCCTATATTGACGACCATGGCTTCACTCAAGATTTTCGTCAGTATGCCATGTATCGTTACATGAATCCAAAATCGATGAAAGAAGAAATCGACAAAAGTCTCAAACGATTGGGAACCGACTATATCGACGTCATGCAAATTCATCACTGCATGGACCGGACAACGCCTATTGCCGATGCCATGGGTGCCTTGGAAGAGCTGCGGACCGCGGGCAAGATTCGCGCAATCGGAATTTCGAACGCCACGCCGGAACAGTTCCAGGAGTTCTGCAAGGCCGGTTCGCTCGATGTCGATCAGGAACGATATTCGCTTATCGATCGCACGGTCGAGAAAAATGGTCGGCTGGCCGGTTGCGACAAAAACGAAGTAAGTTTCTTCGCGTATTCACCGCTGGAAAGCGGACTACTGACCGGACGCATTGATCCGGATCGGCCTTATGCCGACGGCGACCACCGAAAAGGAAATCCAAATTTCGCTCCCGACTTCGTACGCAAGATCAATAAAAAACTTGAAGATTTCGCCGATATTGGTCGCAAGTACGATCTCAACACGGCTCAGCTCATGATCGCCTGGATTCTCGCGCGATACCGCAAACTGCACGCCTTGTGCGGCGCTCGGAACGCCACGCAGGCCGCCAATAACGCCAAAGCCGGGCACGTCGTTCTGGACAGTGATGATGTTAAAGCTATCGATGAAATGTCCGCAATGTTACGCTAAGGCAAAGGCAATCCCGCAGTCGAATTTTGAGCAGGCGAATATTGAAACCGATAAACTATTGAATGGAGTCAACCGATAAATGTCCCGGTGAATGTCGCGGTACATGACTGTACTTGATAATCACCGGCCGCGACAAAGACAACACGCCGCAAGCCGAATACTCTTCCCCAACGAATCCTGGTTCGACCACCACGATGGCCGCATCGGGAGTTCCTCGTAAATTGCGGTCACGCGGTATCCATATATTCCCGACATTCCCGGAAATCACGCGCCCGGTTTTCTTTGGCCGCGGGATTTAATGTTTTGTATGAACGCTCTTGTTTTCTCCTTGTCCGGATGATGAAAAATATGCTCCGGAGTCCCTTCCTCATAGATAATTCCTTCATCCATATAAAACACTCGTGAAGAAACGTTTTCGGCAAAGGCCATTTCGTGCGTGACAATCATCATGGTCAAGCCGTCCCGGGCAAGTTTGCCAATAACCGAAAGTACTTCATCCACCATAGTCGGATCGAGTGCCGAAGTCGGTTCATCAAAGAGCAGAATCTCCGGATTCATGGCCAAAGCTCTCGCGATGGCGACACGCTGCTTTTGACCTCCGGAAAGTTCATCGGGATACGCGTACTTTTTATCCGCCAAATCAACACGTTCCAAAAGCCTGACACCTTCGTCCCAAACGTCTTGCCGCTTCTTCCCAAGGAGATCAACCGGGCCAAGCATAATGTTCTCCATGACCATTAAATGCGAAAAAAGATTGAACTCTTGAAATACCATTCCAATTTTACGACGAATTCGACACAGTACATTCCCGCGAGTCGGAAGTACTTCACCATCGATTCGAATCACTCCGCCGTCAGAACGTTCGAGTCGATTGAGACAACGTAAAAATGTACTCTTGCCCACGCCGGATGGACCAATGATCGACACGACTTCTCCCCGCGATATTTCGGCATTCACGCCGCAAAGTACTTCATGACCTTCAAATCGTTTGACCAAATTGCTTACCGAGATCATTTGTCCACCACTCCTTTCACTCGCCTTTTACGGTACCTTGGATCAATTCGTCGCTCAAGCAGTGTCATCGAAGACATCAAAACAAACGCAACGATAAAATAGATGGCCGCCGTAACCAAAAGCGGAAAAAATGCTTCATAAGTACGACTTCGAATAATATCCGTCATTTTGGTCAAATCGTGAATCGCAATGTATCCCACTATCGAAGTCGTCTTCATCATTGAGATGAGTTCTCCCTTATATACAGGAAGAGCATGACGCACCGCCTGTGGAAAAGTGATGCGACGAAAAACCCCAAATCGGGAATAGCCAAGCGATTGGGCCGCTTCTTTTTGCCCCTTGGGGACGGCCTCGATCCCCGCTCGAAGTATTTCCGCTACATACGCGGCAAAATTTAACGCAAAGCCGATAATCGCCACCGTAACCGCGCTTAAATCACTGTGTCCAAACACAACATAATACAAAATCATGAGGAGCACCACCGTTGGAATTCCTTGAATAAGCCGAATATAAAGTCGGGCAGGTATCTGAAACACATAATGCCCAGACCGCCTCATCATGCAAATAAAGAACGCAAGCAATGTTCGCCATATCGCCGCCATTACCGAAATAACTACCGTAACCCAAAGACCTTTGAGAATCAAAAGATATCGCCCTTCATCGATAAAAGTTCGCGTAAAGCTTATCGAAATGGAATCCATAAACGAGACTCG
>JAQVID010000092.1 GCA_028695865.1 Thermoguttaceae bacterium
CTCATTCCGGTTGCGCGATCCAGGGAAGGCCGTGACACCACCGTTCGAACACTGCCTTTCACTCCGCGTATTGCGGCGTAGCAACCGCGCAAGCGGACATTTTGGAGTGCAGCGGCTTGCCGCCGCTTTTGTATGCGTTAAGCAAGAGTAACGCGGGAGCTTGCTCCCGGTTCGACCATTACGCTTCGAAAGAGCCCCCCCGGTTTGGACAATCGAAAACTTGGCTTTTACCTTTACATGTAGGCGATCCCGGGAGGGTGCGGCTTCACTGCGAACACTGCTTTTACACTCCGCGTATTGCGGCGTAGCAACCCCGTAGGGGTTTCCGTATGGTAGGCACCCGGTTCGGCCGTCAGGCCGTACCCCTGCAACGCGATCCCCCAAAAAAAACAATTCCGTAATTCCGGTCTCGCACGACCGGAATTACGGAATATTGGGACACCTTCGAACCGCTCGCTCCCTAATTGCGCTCGTTTCACTCGCTCCATATACGGGCTTGATGAATTTTCATCATGCCCTAAATTGTGTCGCGCAAATTTGACGCCAAGGCCGATTTCCAAAAATCCCAACCGCGCAAGCGGACATTTTGGAGTGCGGCGGCTTGCCGCCGCTTTAAATAAGGCAAACGCGGGAGCTTGCTCCCGGTTCGACCTTTACGATTCGAAAGAGCTCCCCGGTTTGGACAATCGAAAACTTGGCTTTTACCTTTACATGTAGGCGATCCCGGGAGGGTGCGGCTCCACTGCGAACACTGCTTTTACACTCCGCGTATTGCGGCGTAGCAACCCCGTAGGGGTTCCCGTATGGTAGGCACCCGGTTCGGCGCCAGCCGTACCCCTGCAACGCGATCGCCAAAAAAACAATTCCGTAATTCCGGTCTCGCACGACCGGAATTACGGAATATTGGGACACCTTCGAACCGCTCGCTCCCTAATTGCGCTCGTTTCACTCGCTCCCTAATTGCGCTCGTTTCACTCGCTCCCTAATTGTGCTCGTTTCACTCGCTCCATATACGGGCTTGATGAATTTTCATCATGCCCTAAATTGTGTCGCGCAAATTTGACGCCAAGGCCGATTTCCAAAAATCCCAACCGCGCAAGCGGTTCCTGTATGTCAGGCCGCACCCCTGCAATGCTCCACCGCGATTCATCTTCCGTTTCTGTTTTTCTCTCATAACAAAACATGGGCATTTCCAGAATTTTCTGAAAATGCCCACAAATGCCTTTCCAACGGAATGAGACAGGATTTTATTTCAAGTCCAACTTCAATTCGTTGGCCCCTTTCTTAACGTCAAATGTCAACCCACTGCTTGTACTCTCGGCGTATTTTGCGGGCAAAGGGAATTTGGCTTGAGGTTTGGGTGTCTCGCCGGGGGCGGGCGGTACGGGCTGAGGAGGCATGACAGATACCTGATAAGAGCCAACCGGTATTCCTTTGAGCGAAAAGGAACCGTCTGATTGAACGTCGCCACTGCTCCCGAGCCCATTGGTGGGAGAATAAAGCGATATACAACCGGTTTCAATGAGTTTCCCTTGATAAGACACGCTTCCGGAAATATCGCCGCGGGGCGCTTCCTTGGGACCACACCCGGCCAATGTTACGCAACAAGCCAAAAGTACGAGCATTAGGGCATATCGATTATTAGCACGATTCATTTGTATTTTTTCCTTCGTTGAAACGAATTGGGTTTGAGAGGAACACGTCCTGCGCTTATAATACCGTGGTTCCGCCTTCGTTGGAACTGCACATAATGCGCAAATTGTAAAAATTCATCGAATCCGAGAGGAATCGCACGGAGCCATCGCCCAAAACGCCGTTTGCTCCACCGCTGTGACCGGAACTAATCACAATACCTTGATCGTAGACTTCTCTGGCGTAAGCCGGCGCGGGCTTTGCGTTAATTGCGCAGCGCACGGTAACAATCCCGTTCGGGTATGAACCTTTCGACATGGTAGTGCCCCCTGCGGCCTCAAGTTCAAGTATCCGCTTGACCGTCAATTCTCGCGGATTTTTCCATTCAACCCCGATGGTTCCGCCGGGCCAGCCGCTATAATAATTCGACGATACATATATTTTTTGCCCGTTGTATTCAGTCGCTCCGGATTGTTCGGCAAACATGAGCGTATTACTTGTTCCATCCAAAACGGTGGCCACCGAACTGGATTCATTGAGCAAAAGCATTCCGGTATTGGCAATATGCCCATACGAATGGGCAATTAAAACGTCGCTGCGGAAGTTGGTCGTTGAAGCGGGATTTCCCGGGTCAGGGTCGGGATACGCTCCGGCAATCCCGACATAATCAATATTCATGAATTTTGCTTCGTTTCTCACATTATACATTCCCGTGGCCGGATGAAGTACAAACCCCTCCCGGTTCGAAAGAGGGTCCATCGCGTTTGAAGGACACACATACGCGGGTAAGACAAAATTGAGCAGCGCGCCATTAGTACTGGCGGACGTCATCCCGGACCAGGGAGTAAAATCGCCCGTTGTGAAATTGAGACTCGAATAGACCGCGTTCTGTTCCAAAAATGGTAAAAGAATAACGCGCCAGCAGTATGACCGAGAGGTAGACCCCCACGTATTCGTTGCCAGCGACGACGCAACGACCCCTTGGGGAAACATGTTGTGAATGTCGTGGTAATTGTGCATGGCAAGCCCAATTTGCTTGAGGTTGTTCGTGCACTGCATGCGCCGGGCCGCCTCACGTGCCGCCTGAACCGCAGGCAACAACAGCGCGATCAAAATACCGATGATCGCGATCACGACCAAAAGTTCCACAAGAGTAAAAGCGTGTGCCTTGAAAGAATGATCCAAAGCACAGGCACCCCCCCGCTCTGGATTAACAAACACCTTTTTCATTTCCAAACTCCTTCGATCTTCATGAAAAAGTTACTTCGCATAAAAATGCGAAGAAAACTGAA
Source organism: Thermoguttaceae bacterium (assembly GCA_028695865.1). Taxonomy (GTDB): domain Bacteria; phylum Planctomycetota; class Planctomycetia; order Pirellulales; family Thermoguttaceae; genus JAUNBG01. The sequence goes on from JAQVID010000092.1 coordinate 2,925, forward strand.
ATGTGATCATGCATTGAATACTGAATGCAGAATGTGGTAATCAAACATAACCCCAGTCTGACAATACAGTTTTTATATTAGCACAAATAGACAAAAAAAACAAGAGCCGCACGTGAAAAAAGGAAAAGTTTTTTTGCTCTTCCTTTAATCGTTTCATTTGTGATTTTTGCAACAGACCAAACTCGTTGAAACGAACCCTTTTTTCCGTTTGGCAAGGCTCTGTGAAACTTCCGGTCACGGCAAGTTGTGTCACGGGAATCTGGTCGGTAAACCGCCATTACGGAGCCAAAATGGTCTCCACAATCTTTTGGGCCTGTTTCTCGGTCGCCGGTTGTTTGAAGTGACATGCATCTTTCCAGTACTCATTTCGATCAAGCGGGTCCATTAAGCTGAATAAATCAATAACCGGACAGTGTTCTTTCTCGGCAATACGTTGCGTGATGGCGTTGAGTTGCTTCGATTTAGCCGTGTAAGCTGGGTCTTTCAGTGGAGTGCAATTGCAAATGAACAGTTTGGCATTGGGACATTTGGCTTTGATAAATTGGACGGCTCCTTGATAGGCGGTTTCCCATTCGGCAAGGTTGGTGCCAAAACTGTGCAGCCCGTTGTTGAAGGAAATGATATTGTAGTCGCGTGCCCCAAGTACCAAATTGAGTTCGCGGAAATAATCACGCTCCGTAACACATCGGGAAGAGACCCAATACGTTACGTTCATTTTTTCCTTTAAAAGCTTGATAACGGCACTCTGGTAGCCATTGCATATCGAATCACCGATGAGCAAAACCCTTGGGGTTTTCGTATCGCACGAGTTGTAACTATAAGAGATACTCCATTGAGTTGATTCCCGGGAACGGGTCGTGTTTTGGGGTTGATACTTCTGATAAAGTTCTTCCGCGTTTGTTACACAGGCCATGAGGATCACAAGGAGACAGACAAACGATACTTTTTGCAAGGACACGATAAACTTTCTTTCTTGTTTTTTTGTGTGCGGGGGGCGCCATGACTTGCCCCTGTTGAAAGGCGGACTTGCACGCCAACTTTTTTTGGGGCAGGCAGACCGTTTGTTTCCCGGCGGAACCTGCTCCCGTGAATAAAGTCTATTTTATGTACAGGACGCGACAATGTCAAGGACATACGTTGATGTCGTATCAGGAATTCGGACAAAAAAAACGATTGGTGAAGAATGTAGGTGACAAAGCTGATGGAACTTGTTATAATGGCGGGAACGGAGAATGCCGTCATGGCAAAAAGCGGCGGACGATCGGTGCGGAAAAGAAGACGAACATCGCGATTGAGGTGATGGGACGTCTGCCATTGAAATTGAATATGTTTGAAAACGAATATATCTGAAAACAGGAGGTACAGAATGCGACGTGTAATTGGTGTGCTCATTATTTTGTGCATAACGGCGGCGGCTTTTGCGGCCGATGCGAAACCGAAGCAGGACCCGAACTGGATCGCGGGCAACAACAACGATCGACCGATGAATACGGTCGCGTCAGTGCGACTGGCGATCAGTGACATGATTTCGCAGTTCGGCGACGGTTACGCTGACGGAAAAGCGTATCTGAAGGAACTCGACGCTCTGGAAGTACAAAGGCAGAAGCTTAAAGAGTCGGACTTGCCGGCCTGGCAGACGAAATTCGACGCGTTTCGGCGAAAAGCGCTCCTGGCCAATCCACTCCTCGACATGGATAAAATCATCGTCGTCCAGTCGAACAGGACTCCGGCGCCCAACGACAATTTTCTTACCCTCGACAAGATCAAACGCGACGGTTGGGACTGCGAAATCATGGTCATGTCGAATCTGCGAAAGACCGAGCCGACTCTTACGTCGATTTATAAACCGAAAAACGGGCGGCCCATTGCCGAGCCCGAACTCAACTGGGACGCCAAACGGCTCATGTTCTCCAGTATTGTCGATTCCAACGGATGTTGGGGTATTTTCGAAATTAAACTCGACGGCAGCGGACTTGCTCTGCTTTCCCCAACCGATCAGAGCGACGTGAATTTCTTTGACTCCTGCTATACGCCGGACGACAATATTATTACCTGTTCCGACGCGGGACGTCAGGGGCTTCCCTGTATCAACGGAAGCGACCCGATGGCGAACATCTATAAGATTGACCGCAAAACGAAAAAAGTGCGGCAACTCACGTTCGAGCAGGATTCCGACTGGCACCCGGTGCCGCTTCACAACGGTCGTATTATGTATTTGCGATGGGAATACAGCGATATCATGCACTATTACAGCCGCATTCTGTTCCATATGAATCCCGATGGAACGAATCAGGCGGAGCTGTACGGAAGCGGATCGCTTTTCCCGACCGCGTTCAAGCACGCTCGTGAATTCCCCGATTCCTCCAAGATCGTTGGTATTGACGGAGGACATCACGGACGAGGCGATACCGGGCGTCTGCTCATCATCGATCCAACCGTCGGACGCAAGTACCCGTTCCGCTATCGCCCGAAGTCGAAGGAATGGGGCGTCGAAGGAACACAGCTCGATGTTCATCCCGATGTTTTCCCGTTCGAGAAAACCGGATTCGTTCAGGAGATTCCCGGTCGCGGGCCGGATGTCGTCGGCAATGTTGTCGATATGCAATCGACCGGACTGAAGTACAATTTTGTTTTTCCTTATCCGCTTGGCGAAAATTACATGCTTGTCAACTGCCAAATCCAGGGTGACGAGAAGACTTACGGCGTCTATCTGGTCGATACGTTCGACAACATGACCCTTATTAAAAAGATTCCGAACCGCGGACTTTTCTTCCCGATCGCCGTCGAGGAGCGTGAGGTTCCGAAAGTGATTCCGGACCGCATTGTCGAAGGGGATCGCGAATCGACCGTCTTTATTACGGATGTGTACAATGGCGCCGGTACCCGGGACGTTCCACGCGGCACGATCAAAGCGCTCAAACTGTTCGCTTATCATTTCTGCTATCTGAAAACGGGTGGGCACGAATCGGTCGGTGTCCAGAGCAGTTGGGACATCAAACGAATTCTCGGCAGTGTTCCCGTGGACGCTGACGGCAGCGCGTTTTTCAAAATTCCGGCAAATACGGCCGTGGCGATTCTTCCGGTCGACGAGAACGGTGCCGCCGTACAGCTCTTCCGTTCGTGGTTCGTCGGTATGCCGGGCGAAAACGTGAGCTGTAACGGCTGTCATGAATCGCAGTTGGACGTTACGCCTTCGGTACTCAAGACGGCCTCGCGGCGTCAGCCCAGCGTGATCAAGCCGTATCTTGGTCCGTCGCGGCCGATTACGTTTGAACTCGATCTGTATCACCGGGTCGTGAAAAAATATTGTATCGCGTGTCACGATGGTTCCAAGACGGACCGGCCCTCGTTCGCGACAGCCAAACTCGCTTACGATAACATTCATCCATTCGTCCGCCGACCTGGTCCGGAAACGGATATGGACGTATTTCAGCCGTACGAATACCATGTTTCGACGAGTGAACTGTGGCAGATGCTTGAAAAGGGTCATAACAACGTCGAACTCGACGACGAGTCGAAGCGGCTCATTGCCAACTGGATTGATTTCAATGCTCCTTGGCGCGGCAAATGGGGTAATACGACCGAATCGAAACGACGTATCGAACTGGCGAAGCTTTACGCCAATATCAACGACGATGTCGAAGCGGAATACGATAATCTCCTTGCGGAAATGCAAAGCAGGCCCGTCCCGGAACCGGTGAAACCTCCGAAGTACGAGCCGCCCACCGATACACTGTCCGCCGACTGGTCGTTCGATGAAGCGACTGCCCGGAGCATGCAGAAAGCGGCAGGCAAGTACGGAGCGGTTCGCAAGATGGTCGAACTTGTGCCAGGTGTCTCAATGGAATTCGCGCTCATTCCTGCCGGTAAGTACGTCATGGGCTCGCTCGAAGGCTATCCGGACGAGCAGCCGCGTTCCGTTGTCACGATCGCGCGACCGTTCTGGATGAGTACGACCGAAGTCACGAACGCTCAGTATGCCGTGTACGATCCGGAACACGATACGCGTTACATCGAAGAGCACGGCAAAGATCACATCGTCCCGGGATACATTGCCAATCACGCCAACCAGCCGGTTGCCCGGGTTTCCTGGAAAGAGGCGATGAAATTCGCCTCATGGCTTTCGCTCAAGGCAGGACGCACGGCGAAATTACCGACGGAAGCGCAATGGGAATGGGCCGCTCGCTGCGGTCAGGCGACGAAGTTCTATTTCGGAACGTTCCAGACCGATTTCTCGCCCTATGCCAATCTGGCCGACGCCGGACGTCGCAAGCTCTATACGCGTTGGGAGTCGGGCGCAACGATTCACATTCGACAGAACTATCCACCCAACAGTGTTTTCCCGCTTCGCGATGATCGGTTTACGGACAAATGGTTCACCGTCGATTATGTCGCGCAAAACAAGCCGAACGCTTGGGGGCTTTACGATATGATCGGCAACGTTTCCGAATGGACACGGTCGAATTACAAAGCGTATCCATACAACGACGACGATGGACGAAACGACCTGTCGGCAACCGAGCGCAAGACGGCTCGCGGTGGTTCCTGGGCCGACCGTCCGAAAGTTACCGGTTCCGCGACCCGATACGCGTATCTTCCCTGGCAGAAAGTGCATAACGTCGGAATCAGGGTGATTTTGGAATAGACGCGACCCGGCCGCGCGGACACTGCCTTTCACTCCGCGTAATGCGGCGGAGCAACCGCGCAAGCGGTTTCCGTATGGTAGGCACCCGGTTCGGCCGTCAGGCCGTACCCCTGCTATGCGATCGCACAAAAAACCAATTCCGTAATTCCGGTCTCGCACGACCGGAATTACGGAATATTGGGACACCTTCGAACCGCTCATTCCCTAATTGCGCTCGTTTCACTCGCTCCATATACGGGCTTGATGAATTTTCATCATATCCTAAATTGTGTCGCGCAAATTTGACGCCAACGCCGATTCCCCAAAAATCCCAACCCCGCAAGCGGACATTTTGGAGTGCGGCGGCTTGCCGCCGCTTTTGTGTGCGTTAAATAAGGCAAACGCGGGAGCTTGCTCCCGGTTCGACTTTTACGCTTTGAAAGAGCCCCCCGGTTTGGACAATCGAAAATTTGGGCTTTACTCTTATAATCGCGAACACTGTTTTTTCACTCCGCGTATTGCGGCGGAGCAACCCCGTAGGGGTTTCCGTATGGTAGGCAGGGGTTCGGCGCCAGCCGTACCCCTGCTATGCGATCACCCAAAATCGTATCGTGATTTTTATGTATTATGATTTTTAAAATCCTAACCCCGTAGGGGTTCCCGTATGGTAGGCAGGGGTTCGGCCGTCAGGCCGTACCCCTGCTATGCGATCCCCCAAAAAACGAATTCCGTAATTCCGGTCTCGCATGACCGGAATTACGGAATATTGTGACACCTTCGAACCGCTCATTCCCTAATTTCGCTCGTTTCACTCGCTCCATATACGGGCTTGATGAATTTTCATCATATCCTAAATTGTGTCGCGCAAATTTGACGCCAACGCCGATTCCCCAAAAATCCCAACCCCGTAGGGGACTTTTTGGAGTGCGGCGGCTTGCCGCCGCTTTTGTGTGCGTTAAATAAGGCAAACGCGGGAGCTTGCTCCCGGTTCGACTTTTACGCTTTGAAAGAGCCCCCCGGTTTGGACAATCGAAAACTTGGGCTTTACTCTTATAATCGCGAACACTGTTTTTTCACTCCGCGTATTGCGGCGGAAAACCCCGTAGGGGTTCCCGTATGGTAGGCAGGGGTTCGGCCGTCAGGCCGTACCCCTGCTATGCGATCCCCCAAAAAACGAATTCCGTAATTCCGGTCTCGCATGACCGGAATTACGGAATATTTGGACTCCTTCGAACCGCTCATTCCCTAATTTCCCTCATTTCACTCGCTCCCTACAC
>JAQVID010000093.1 GCA_028695865.1 Thermoguttaceae bacterium
TTTGAACCTGGGGTTGACCGGATTGATAATCAGTTGACCGTGCTTGAGGAGAAGCCGCAACCGGTGCAGCTTGTTTTCCCCGGCCACTAGTATCACTATTTTCCGCGGCTTGCCACGCTGTCGGTGGAATCTTTCCTGCCAGCGTCACATTCTTTTTGGACAAGGCAGGCAACGTGGACGGCGCTGTTTTTACACTCCGCGTCTCCGGCAACGTATCTGTTGACGAAACCATGGCAGCCACGGCGCTTTCGGTTGCGTTACCTGGGGGGGTGAGTGGACCGGGCAAATGCCGCGCTTCTTCCAATGTATATTTCTGTTTGCCTTGGGGAAATACGCCTGAAGTCAGTTCGGATGTACCGGTATTGCTTGTGGTCCTTGCGCTGAATGTCGCCAAAAGCCGTTCCCGGGATGTATCGACCGCCGTATCGTGTCCGACAAGCGAAACCCGCTCGGCAGTCGGGGCAACAGTCGGGGCGGCCGTCGGATCGGCCGTCGCGAAGCGATGACTGATCGATGAAACGTCAATGGTCGTAACGCGGTTGTCGCCCTGAACGGAATGATCACGCGTTTGGCCGGGAGACGATTGCGGCGCTGCCGACGACTGCGAGGATTTGCTGCGCTGTTTTTGCTCCTCTTCGAATTGCTTAAAAAGACGGCGACGAATTTCCTCAGGCGAGGCGTTTTCGTCGTGAACCGCTTTGGCGACCGGGGTTCCCGGCACGTTGGTTCGGACGACTTTCGACGATGTTTGTTCGCCTGTCTTGGCATCCGTAAAAATCGACAAGAGTGATATCTCTTCTTCCGGCTGATCGACTTCCCCCAAATCGAGCCAAACGTGATAGGAATGCCCGACTTTTTTGTCGTACCTGCGTTGTTTTTCGAGCTGTTCTGCGGTCAAAACGAGTTTGGCTTGCGGTTGAGTGAGTTCAATGCCGTCTTCCGCACCATGAAAAACATAAACGATAAAATTACCTTCGACGCGAACACTGTCCGTGTAATTTCCTTTTTTGAAGAAACGAATCACACCGGCCTTGCCGCGACGCATTTTCTTCGACGGATCATTCGGCTTGAAGGGACCGCAATCGGTCCAATAATCTTCGAACGTATCGACTTTTTCGCCGACGACCGGGCCGACCAGACCGTATTTACGCTTTTCCAGCGAATGACAACTGCAGGTCAGCACAAGCAGACACACCAGACAAATGATCACGATCCGGCAGTTATATACCGGCTGTACTTGATTTTTCGCGCTGTGCGGTCTGCCCTCTCCCGTTATCCCGGGATCAACGGGGAGTAAATCGCCGAAAACTGAAGTATCGGTAGTATAAAATAAGGTCATGATCAAATCTCAATGTTTACCAATAGTCAAACGTTCACACTCAACGATACTGCGGAAGTTCGGAATACCGAAGGCCAAGCGGAACAGGTTCGGACTTGTCGACGGTTTGTTCAGACTCACGTTTGCCCGGTGCTTTGCCGGACTTTTCATCAGCGGGTGCGGTGGGGCGTTTTTCTTCGTATCCGGCGGGACGGATCGGTTGACCGGTTGTCAACTTGGGTGAAAACGCATAACCGTTCTTGGCAAGCATTTCCAAGTCAACCGTATCGCTTTTGGGACTCGTCCCGGACAAATCATTCGGTGTCTGAACGGCAGTTGCCGTCGTCACGCCCGAGGGCTCCAGCGGTATCGTTTCCTGACTCGGGAAAGGAGGAACGACAATTTTCGACGCGGCTCCAGGCGGAACGTCTTGTCCTGAAACAGTACGCTCGCTCCCGACCTTCCAACCGGTCTTCGACGAAACAGGTTGCGGAATAACCGGCTCGCCTTGTACACCGGACGAAGTCTTGTAAATATCGAAGGGCAAAGTTTCACTCCCTTCGTTGGGCTGTTTGTTCATGGAGTCCGTTTTCTTTCCAGACGATTTTTGAGTCGGTCGGGCCGGAGCCTGTTTCCTGGCCGCCGGATAATCGTTGTCAGGATTGTAAGCGCGCGGCGACTCGGATTTTTCCATTGTTTCACGGTCAAGGAACGGCAGCATCTTCGTCTTCTTTTTCGATGTTCCTTCTCCCGAAAGCGGATCGTGCAGGCCCATATTGCCATTGATTGCCATCGCGTCGGCCAAACACCAATTCATTTTCGACGCCTCAACCCGTTTGACGCTTTCGAGGTCTTCAGTCGTTTGGACCACTCGCGGTGTCATGACGCTCAGAAGTTCTTTGCGTTCTTCATGTTCTTTGTCATACCGGAAAAGCCAGCCGACATAAGGAATGTCCGAGAACCACGGAATACCGCGACTCCGTTTTTGGCGAGACGAAGTAATCAGCCCGCCAAGCATAACAGTTTCTCCGTCCATGGCACTCACGGCGGTCATGGCCTGAATCGTATTGATCGAAGGCGATTTGATAATCTGGTCGCCGGACGAAAAGACCGGTATGGCGTCGTCGTCTCCGGCAAGACTCGATTTTTCGGCCCCAATCTCCATAATCACGCGTCCTTCTTTGCTTACCCGCGGTGTGACAAGCAAAATCAGACCAACATTCGCGTCGGTCACACTGGACGTAATACCATAGTTCGTCATATTCGCCTTGTCAACACGCGGTACACGCTGACCAACCAGAATAAACGCCTGTTGGTTGTCCATGGCCGTGATTTGCGGACGGCTCAAAATCTGAAGTCGATTCTTTTCCTTGAGGGCTCGAAGCGTAACCTGAACGTTCCGACTGCTCGCCGAAACAACCAGTCCGCCAAAATCGACATCGCTGCTTGTACGTCCAACACCAAGTGTATTTAAAAGTTGCCCCGCAACGGTGGACGAAGCGGCTGTTGAACTCGTATTGTTCCCTTGAGAGTTCGTACCAACCATATCGAACCCGGGTATGCCGGTCGAGCTGTTCACACCGTCGGAAACCGACTTGATCACACTTCGGTCAAAAGCAACGGTATCCTGAAGCCCGGCTTCAATTCCAAATTCTTCGTGATCGGTCAGCGTAACTTCCGCGATAAGAACTTGAATGACGACTTGCGGCGGATCGTTATCGAATGACTCAACCAGCTTGACAATTTCATCCCGATATCGCGGTGTCGCACTGATAATCAGGGAGTTCGTAATCGACTCGGGCACAACGATAACCTGTGATTCGAACATCTGATAAACGGACATTGCCTCGGACGCGATTTCCAGGTTCTGCTTGCGTGACAAGTAATCATCAATCGCCTTGGCAATCGACAAAGCCTGAACATTGCGAAGCGGTATGACGACTTCCGTTCGCTCCATGGTATCCTTGCGGTCCAGACTCAGAATGAGAGCCTCGACGATCTTCAGGTCTTTGGGCGAGGCGGTCGCGATAATGCAGTTCGTTCTCGAATCGGTCGCAAACCGGACCGGTACAAACGAGTCTTCTCCATCGGCGTGCGGCACGGCAGGCATGTGTCCGCCTCCGGTCGGAAGGAGCGATTGAAGTGTTCGCGTCATTTGAGCGGCGTCACCGTAGATAATTCGGAAAATCTTCATCTGCGCCTTGGGCGGAGCAACGTCGAGAATCATAATTAATTTCTCAATGAGTTCCATGCAGTCTTCCGGAGCCGTCACGATCAATTGGTTGTTATTCGGATCGGCGGAAATATTGACGTCGGTCATAATACCAGACTCAATCAAACGCTTGCTTTCGGCATCGACGGACAAAATTTCCAGAATGGGAAACTTCGCGGTGGCGTTGTCTTGCGTACCCTGAACGGAGGGCAGAATCGCGTTCATGAGCGTGCGACGCAAGTCCTCGGCCAAAAGATTCTTAAGAGCAAACGTTTTAACCCGAAGTCGCGGAGCCGCCTGATTCACGTCAAGCTCCGACAATATCTGCTGTATGCGTACCAGATCGTTGGGCGCCGCGTGGATGACCAGCGAATTCGTTCTGATATCCGGAAAGACCCGAATTCGCGGCGAAAATCCGCCCGAAACCGGCTGCGGTACCGGAAAATACGTCGTCAACTGCATGGCCATGTCGCGAGCCGACGCGTATTTGAGCCGTATGACACGGATCATATCAGCGCCGTCGGCTATCGGCTGATCAAAGACATTGATCAAGTCTTTCATCGACGCAAAAGCCTGTCCCCAACCGACGACGAGCATGGCGTTCGGATTCTGCATGGCAAAGATCACAACACGCCCCTGCTTCGTCACAAACATTTCCTGATGAAGCTGCTGTAAAATACCCTGGAGCATAACGCAATTGACATGCTTCAGATTATAAATCTCAATCTTCGGTTCGGCAAGTTTGGCAAGTTCCTCAATTTCGCGAATCATGTTTTCGATTCGTTTATACTCCGCTTCCGGGGCATCGATAATCACGACGTCCAAATCGGGAAGTACTTGCGGTAAATAGTCCTGAACGACCCCGACTCCGCGTCCCGCCGGATCATGCCCTGGCCCAAAACCTTCCATGCCGGCCGCCGCGGGCGCTCCTCCGGACAGACCTTCTCCGGACAGGCCTTCCCCTTGATAAGCCGTTTGGCGAATCGGATTCTTCCTCATATCATCGACCGGAAAAACCGAATCAATCGGCGAAACCGACGACTTCGAATTGCCGGCAATTACCGTTGCGACAGGGTGAACGGCAAAGGGACGGCCAGGCGTCAGCGCGCCGGACTGCGGTGTCGAATAATATATATCGAGAATTTCCTTGACCTTTTTCGGGTCACTCTGGCGAATCGAGATAAACCGCCGAACATTTCCCTGGACCGGCGAATGACGGTCCATCGCGCGGAACAACTGCTCCATTTGACCACAGAGTCGCGTATCTCCGGCAATAAGAATCTTCTGATTCAAAAAATCAAATTGCAAATCACAACTGCGAACCATCGTTTCACCCGTCGTGTTCCGACGAGTAAAACGATAAGAAACTTTGCTCGGTGCCTGGCGGGTCAGGGTCTCCGAACCTGCGGGAACACTGTTCGTATCAATCGCCAAAAGACGCTCGCCAAACAACGCTTTCGTCAACTTTTCGAGGTCCTGAACCTTCTTCACGCCCGGCGCAAATGATCGTAAGGTCGGCTGTCCGTCGGATACCTCGCTGGCCGCCGGTCGCGACGTTGCCATACCGGTTACAGGTCGTACCGTACCTTCCTGAATACGCGGATCATACTGCTCCAGTGCGGCGGTATCAGGGAAAATACCTTGTGTGCCCAAAAATTGACCAACCTGCTGCTGAAGCTGCCGCGTTGTATGAATGAAAATTCGGCCCGTCCGGGCATCGGCCGCAATGACGATTTCCGGATAAGACGCGAATTGCGTTCGTAATCTGTTTTCGATCGCTCCGGTCTGTTCCGAAGCAACCCGATAAACAACGACATCCGGCGTACGCGAATCGACATTGGCAGGGGAGCCTTGTGCGGAAGCCTGATTCGTTCGGCCAAACGTTGACAAATTGGTTTCCGCCGGTCCTTGCGGCATAATGGCCGCGCCCGGCTGCATCGCGACTCGAACATTGCGATTTTCATTCGGATCGTAATATTGATTAACCGGCGGTACAACCCCTGCCGGCGGAGCGGTTGAAACCGTTGTATTGGCCGATTGTCGTGAAGCAGGGCCTGCCGCTTGACGAAGCGACGAGACGGCAGGACTGACCTGCGTCACCGGTCTTGTTTGCGTGTTTTGGCCGGTTTGATTCGACTGCCCCGCAACAACACCTACGTCAACATACCCGTCGATCAATTGCGGATTGATATCCATTCGCGGAATCATTTCGTCGGCAAGTGAAATTGCCTGCTGGGGACCAATCAGCATAAAGCTGTTTTCTTCCGCAAAAACACGACTTTGCGTCTGCTGTCTGATATCAAACGGAAGAATCGCAAGATACCGCAGGAGAAGTTCATCGGCTTTCGAGCGTTTAGGTCGATAGATTTTTTGGAGCGTTCCGTGCGAAGCCGCGGTGGTCTGCGTCTGCGGGCGACTGGACCGCAAGCCGGGTTCCGTACCGGGAGCAGCCGTCTTTCCTGCTGAAATCGGCGCTTGCGCGACAAGCGGCATCGTCGTATAAGGCTGATTGTTTTGGCCGTAGGAAATACCTGTTGCCAGTCCCATAAAGTACAGGAGGAACAGAATCACCCCGGACAAAGACAGGTATTTCGAACCAATCTTGCTTTTATTCATTGGTTTTGTCCGCGCCACGGTCGTCATTGGTATACAGTTTCTCGGGAGGGAGGATTTTGTTTTTATTCCGTTTTTACAGCCTTTAGCCGTAAAAACACAAGGATTTACGGCTCTCCACATGAAGGCCGTTTCCTGACCAAGCGTATATTAGAGATTTTCTCCCAAGTACACAAGAGCAATTTGCCAAAAAACAAAGGATGTTGTACTCCAATTTGCCCATAGAGTCCCGGAATGAGAAATTTCATGAATATAAACGACTTGTGTGAAAGACAACACTTTTATCATAAAGCAGCGGGACTTTGCGCCCACGCGGGCACCGCTTGATGATTTTCCTTTAGAGTTGCCTGCGGAAATCGTCCTGCGGTTGCAAGCAAAGCGGGTAATATTGACGCCCAATGCAGCGAGCCAAAATGAGAACTATTCCCGACATTGTCCTTACTCCAAAAATTGCCCTTACTTCAGAACTTGCCCTTACTCCAGAACTTGCCCTTACTCCAGAAGTTGCCCTTACTCCAGAAATTGCCCTTACCCCAGAAATTGCCCTTACTCCAAAAATTGCCCTTACTCCAAAAATTGCCCTTACTCCAGAACTTTCCCTTACTCCAGAACTTTCCCTTACTCCAGAAGTTGCCCTGTTTCTGAAATTGTCCGGTTTCTGTAATTATCCTTATTTTACTATCAGACGCCGGACTTCGCCGACAAGATAGAACGAACCACTCACGCAAAGCAATTCATCCTGGCTGACGCCTTCACGAAAAGAATCGATAAACGACACAAGATCGAAAACACCAGAGACCTGCGGAACAACAACAGATTGCGTATTTTGGATAAAGCAAGTAAATTCATTCCAACGATCAAGGAGTTCGGCAACCGACAAAGCACGGGCAGAACCGCTTGTTTGAGCAAAATAGACCTTATCGAAACAAGGAAGGAGTTCATAGAACATTCCTTCAATATCTTTGCCTGCGGAGGCGCCAAACAGAAGCGATTTTCGATACCGCGGATACGTTTGCGTAAGCGTAGCCGCCAAGGCCCGGAACGACATGCGATTATGAGCGCCGTCAATGATAATTAGCGGATCGGCTGCAATCCGCTCCATACGACCAGGGACAGCCGCCTGACTCAATATATTATATACGCCAGATCGATCCGAACAATCCAAACGCGGTAAGCAAGGCTGCAAAAGCTCGGCGACTTGAGCGGCAATCGTTGCGTTCAAACGTTCGTGCAAACCGGGAAGCGCCATGGGAATGCTTTGCAGACCAGACGCAATTTCCGCAATTTCATAAACGGGGGCATGGCGACGGTGCGCAACCTGGAGAAAGAGTTGCCGCAACTCTTCAACATCGCTTGCGTCGATGGTCCGCGAGCCATTGGCCATAACGGCGCTTTTGCCCGCGTCGGTCTCTGGATACAAAAGCGGGGAAGCGACACAAAAAACAAAAGGAACACCTTCCTTGACAATACCGGCCTTTTCCAAAGCAATTTCTTTGAGTGTTTGCCCCAAAATATCCTGATGATCGTAACTGATACTGGTGATCACGGAAACTGCCGGGCAGCAGACGTTTGTCGCGTCGAATCGCCCCCCCAAACCGGTTTCAAGCAAAACGCAATCGATTCCCTGCCCGGAAAACAATTCAAACGCAATCGCGACAGACCATTCAAAAAACGTTAGCCCCTGCGCGTCCGGATCGCGGTCATACTCCCGGCAGAAGTCAATCCAGACCACAAGCAGGCGATTGAACGCCCGGGCAAATGATTCTTCATCACAAGGCTTCCCCTGAATCATGAATCGCTCAAGAATCGATTCCAAATGAGGCGAGGTACAAAGGCCCGTTTTGTATCCGCAAGAACGAATAAGATGTTCAAGCAGAAAACAGACAGAGCCCTTACCCTTTGTCCCCGCGACATGGACAATCGTCAATCGCCGGTCTGGAGCACCGGCAAAATCAAGAAAATTCCGAAACAGGTCAAGGTTCTCTTGATACCGATGTTTCGGAATGACTTTAAAGTTTTCGTAATTGGTTCGCGCAAAAAGCCAATCAAGCAACTGCTTGCAGGAAAGCGGCAAAATGGACGACGACAACGAAATATTGGACACGGGATGATTACCTGAAAGGTTTCTGAAAAAGGATCAATAGGAACTGGGCAGGGTGGTCGTGTACTGCGGCGAATCTTGAAGCGTCCGGAAATAAACTTTTTCGTCGCTTTCGATGCGTGGCGTTCCCCAACATGCCCAATCGCCACTCGAATTGTCCCCGGAACCGACATCGGTAATAAACCGCAAAACGATTTCCTTGCCGACATAATCGGTCAAAGGAACTTCAAGCGGATACCAAGCGTGGTCTTTAACCGTTTTGAAACCGAGAACTTTCTCTTTACCGTTTTCTACAAGAGCGATTTTAAAGAGAATACCATCGCCCATCGCGCTGCCGTCGCGTTTGCCGACGAAAACACGAAAGACGGGCTTGATTCCCTTGAACGAGGGAACGCCAAGTTTCAATTGGAGCCAAACACACCCGGTCCCCCCGGCATACGGCGGGTGCATAAACCAGCCCGGTTTTTGTTCACCCCCACACGACATATTGCTGTCGCTCGAAACACTTGCTTTGAAGGAAGCAATATCGTTTGTCGGAACCTTGCCGCGAATTTCGGCCTGAATGGTTT
>JAQVID010000094.1 GCA_028695865.1 Thermoguttaceae bacterium
CGGTTTCTTCCTTGGGGAAACATTTCTTTGGGAACATCCTGACCCAGTAAAAGTGGGAGGACACCAAAATACTCTTTTGCGGCCGCGCCTTCATATCCACGTAAGGAATCAATATCCTCCGCGGAATCCATATCTCGTAAAATCCGACGTATTACATCAATTGCCATTTGAATGGGCGCAGACGACTGTCGATGTTGATCGTTGGCTTCTCCCCGGGTGATACGCAATATATATCGGAGTGTTTGCTCCACCTTTGAACGAACAAGTCTCTTGGCCAGTTTTAATCGAAATGTTTGATCATCCAATGCTCGATATTGTCGAATACGCCGTTGTACCGGACCGGTTCCGTCGACAAAGCCGCCCAGATAGGACCCCGACGGATTGAGCCAATGGAGAGAAATATTTTGAGAAACACATAATTGTATTGCCTGAGTCGTAATTTGGGAAAAACCATGCAGGACAAAACTGTCAACATCCGTTGGGGGCAATAATCGAGTTAGACCATCGCACGTCGTCATTTGAATGGATTCTCCGGAACGACTTATTTGTGTACCGGGGGTCAAAACGTGAATGGTGGCACGTCCCCGATCGGCAGGAAAAAGTCGAACGGTTTTATGTTCCGGGTTGGCAGCAAGTCTTTCTTCTTCCGGCAGGCAAACGGGAGCCAGAGAACAACGGGTACAAAGCTTTTCATGAACTGTTACAGGCGGGCGTTCAGGCAAGTCACGAAGTCGTCTTGCTTCCGTCAGAGCATTGAGTACGTTTTGACGCATTGTTTCGTCAAGCGGCACAATGGTCGTAATATTTTCCGCGTGATACCTGACACGACCTTCCAGAACAGAGACATGTTTGGTTTCTTCAAGGAGCATTCCATACGCGGAAACCTGAATCGCGTCGGAGGGCCAGGCAGTCGGCTTGCCATTGATACGATTACTTCGTCCCCTTTTATGTTCATAGGGAACAAGAGAACCATCGCGGCGGCAAAGACAATCAATTTTTCCGGTCAGTCCGATTTTTTCGCCGGTTAATTCCACTTGAGTCATCTTTCCATCGTGATCATCGGGAGCAACGATTTCGTGAAGTGTTCGACCGGCATAAACGTGATCATTGGCCAATCGAATCTCTTCGACTTCTTCGAGATAGAACAGTCTTGGGCAATAAGCCAGAGCATGGAGAGCCATAATACGTATTGGCTCGTCATGTGACGATTGTAAGGCACAACCATTTAATGAATTCATTGCGAACCTCCATTCCGGGGCGTCTGTGATCGGTGGCACAAAACACACACATTCCAACCGATTAGTCGATATCATCGTTCTTACCGTCTGGTATTTTGTCTGTCGCCATGGATCGTGACGCCCGATTCTGCCAGATTATCAAAAAACGTAGTGATCACAGGTCAAAGAGATGATTGATAATCGCCATGTCCTGTGATCCTGAAAACAGTGCGGTGCCCGGGATGATTACCAGTGGATTACCGGCATGGTCTCCAACCGGGGTGGTTCAAGACCGCCACTGACAAGGTCGCCGGTAACATATTGTGTACCTTCGGCACCGACATGATCGACCCAAACGGGCCACGTCCGGGAACCTTTCGGATCTTGACATAAAAACACAGGTGCGAGGTTTTCATCGGCAATGGTCGAAGTATCCACAATCTTATGACCATCATAAAAGAGTGAAACTTCGTTGACCAAATGAGTACTTTCGCCGAGGGAAAGGCCGCCGAATCGATTGATTTCGCCTCGCCTTTGGGGGTCAAGGGCGATTTTGACTCGTTCTTCCAACGTGGAATCCGCGGAAGCATCATTGTTCTGTGTATTTTCACCGGAACTGTCAAGCCAGATGATCAGTTGAACGTCAATGAGTAATTGCTGAAAATCCGGACGTATATTGCCCGATGAGCCAAGAGGCTTTTTTTTAACGCGCCACACGGTTCGTAACACGACATTCTGTTCCGCGGGTTTGAGTAAAACCGGAGTAACACGCGAGCCGCAATGGCGTTGCCGTTCCGTTTCGCCGACGAGAGACAGCAGGAAGCCGTAGCAAGTGGCGGGAGGCGGTATTTCGTCGGTCTCAAGGTATTCCCGGGCCATTCCCTTGCGGAAACAGGCAATCGGAACGGAGACTTTAATTCCTATCATGTTAAGCTCCTTTATTTGGCCACTTTATCAATACACTTGCAAGCAGAGGCAACGGCGGACCGAACACCGGCAACAGAAACATTCTTTGCGGTCAGAGCCTGAGCCAGAGAGGAATTCAGGTCGGAGACACCGACATACAGCTCTTGGGGAGCAATATCGCCGGAATCGATACGTTGAAAGAGGGAATCGGCACTGACGGTTTTTCCGCCATCCGGAGTATCGAAGCAGTAGAGCATTCGCGGCGCGGGATCATCGGTAATCCTGATAATAATGATTTCCGGAGCAAAGTCATACAGGAATCGGCCGTGATTTCCGGCGACACAGCGAAGAGAACCCACCGCGTTGAGTGCCTTGGCCGCTCGCGATTTGTCAGCCAAACGCTCTGGTGTCATTGCCAATCCGTATTGATATCGGGTTGCGTGCAGTTCCGCGTTATAAGGGGCCGGATTCTGTTTGGTGGGGGCTGCTTCTTTTTTACTTTTCGCGGCGGAGGGAGTCGCGCCCGGCGAAGCGGCATTGAAGGAAACGTCACCACCCCAAGGAGTCAGAGAGACCGCTCGGGATATTTCCAGAACGGCACGGCGTATTGTTGCTGTTCCTGCTTTGCCTTCGTCTTTTGCGGCATCGGCACGCATGTATCCGAGAAGATCGTCATCGATAAACGTCGATTTCGCGCCGCCTGCCCAACTTGCGAATTCCGGATCGTTCCAGTGATTGGCCTGATCTGTTTCGTCCCAGTATCGATTGGTTTTTTCACCATTTTCGATAAAAAGCCGTCGCAAGGCGAATCGAATCGCCTCGGCACTGACAGTGGTATGAACCTGTGATTTCCAGACGAGTTTTTGAAGTGTCGTCGTATTGCCATCGTTTTCACCACGATTATTGGAAGCGGTTCCGTAAGGGGTCACAATATTTGCAAAAATATGAATGGTCATATAAAAAATCTCCTTAATTTTAAATTTGATACCGGTTCTGCCTGATTTTTCCGCTCGATAGGCCTCAAAAGTCCACGGTTTATAAATTCAACCGGGGAGGAATACGGAAAAATAAAGCGTTCATAGTCTATTATCTCTGTTGTAAAACATTCGTGTTAATCTTGATCGTTCGTTAAAGCATTGTCGTCTTGGGTATCGGTTTCTTTTCCCTTGTAACTGGCCAGGCCGATCAAGGCAAGGTCACGAGCCAGTTGCCAATCCTGCATAATGAGTCGAGTGATCTTTTCCCAGTTGGTTTTAAGTTCCGAGTCTTTTTTTGTCTTTCCCCGGCTAAACATATCGCCAAGAGAAAAGCGGAACTGTTCCGGTGTTTTTGAGCCGGCAAAAGCGAGACGCCACTTTTCATATTCGCCTTTGAAACGGTTTTTCAATCCCGTATCCGAGACATTTTTATCACTCCCAACTTTTCCATAGCACCCGCGAAGGGCTTCCTGTACAGCGAGCACCAAAGAACGGGCTCCGTCGAGTTTCCAATCAAGTTTTTCGTCGTTTACCATGTCACTAAGACCTTTCCTTTCATATTTGATTTTTTCCCAAAAGGGCTTTCCCGAAGCGGGATCATTTGAATTCGCAAAACGGACAAAGCCGGCAAACCAATATTTTCCCTGTACCAGATTATTTGCGATAAAAGGACGAACAACATTGTCTGTCCAGTAATATTCAATCTTTTCACTTGTAACGGCATTTTTGCCGCGTCCCTGTTTTATCTCGGTTACTTTTTTAACAAGACGAGGATGCAGGTAACTCAATACCCAATTGTAGAAAGCCAGTAACTCTTTGTCGAGATTACTTACAGAGAGTATTTCAGACCGGGATTTCTGTTGTGTTGACCATGGCATGGGACGAAATGAAATCGCGTCTCCGCCCGCGGCTTTCGCTTTTTTAATGGCAGATTTACCACGTTGTCTTATTTCCATTTGTAAAACCGCATCGCCTGTTCCCGCGACGAAAGTATCTTTGATTGACATTGGCGTCATATCGCTTCGCCGTTTGGCAAATTCCACGAGATCTTGAATGTAAGGGAGTACCAAAACACCCACGGCGCGATTGATCGGCAGTGACAGTGTTCCTGCCAACGCAAATTGCAAGGGCAAAACAAGTTCAAGTGGCTGGGAAACCTTTGTGGAACTGGTAAAAGCCACATGACGAACAACGGCACCCGGGTTGACCGGTCCTTGAACATCGTAGTCTTTTATGACAAGTTCGCCCTTGTTGTTGACCCATTCTTTCCATGCCGTCTGATGTGTATAACTCAAACAGGTTTTGTAGGTAAACTCAATTTTCTTATCTTCAAAATCATAGGATACTGTCTTTTCCTCACCCAGCTTGCGGGTTTGTCCATGTTGAAGAAAAGTCAGTGTGATTCCCTGCTGGAGTCGGGCTCGAACTTCAATGGGTGGAATTTTTCCGTACTGTCCTGGCAGATAGATCAACTCGTCTTTAATCTGAAAGGCAAAGGAAAAGAGCCACTCGAAAAATGGCTTGGCATTTTCCGGCTTGCCGAAATCGAGAGTCAATTCAGTCGGAGTAATGCTCCAATTGAAATCGGGCGGTCGCTTCTTTTCTGATCGCTCGAAAGCAAATAGAGTAGCGGCAAGTCCACCGAGTCCGGCACGGTGCATGGGAGTCATTCCGGGTGCTCCCAGTTTTAAAACCAAAGAGGAAGGAGGGGAAACAGGCTTCGGTTTAGCGATTTTTGTCCCTGTTTTGACCGCGGTTGTTTTCACTGTTTTTGCCATGATTACACTCCTTCTCTGTCCGAAACGATGGAACATTCGGAGAAGTCGCAAATGGAGGGCAGGAATAATCCGCAACCCATTTTGCGACGGCCTCCAATACCCGTTTCCTGGATACGAATGGAATCGTTTTCATTGAGATTACCAAGATATAACTCAAATCCGACAACGTTTTTATCGTGGATACAAAGAGTTCTGCGTTTTCCCGGTTTCACAATCACATCCGGAGAAAGATGGTTTAACTCAAGTTGTCGTTGGACAGCGGTAATGAATCCGTCTTCTTCCATAAAACCTTTAATGGTGACCAATCGACTGCGAAGAGTCTCCGATGGTGAGAGCGCATGAACTGTTGGAACACCAATTTGCATAAAGGTTTGTCCCAAACCAAGGCTCTTTCCCGCTAAAGGCAGAATCATCGGAATTCGTTCGGCGTCCAGACGAATGGTCAGCCGGCTTTCCGGAGTGAGTATCATTTTGCGGTCGCCCGTCTGTATTCCCGCAATGGGGAAGATACCAATGTCCTCGTCTTCATGAATGGCTGGAATTACCCGTGAAATCGCCGAATAAACCATGTACGAGTTGTCCACCGGAAGTGGCGTACCACGGGGGAAGACCCCAAAGTGTACATCAATTTTCATCGTCCAAATTTCTCCTGTTCTTTTAAAAATGTTTCGCTTTGCCACACATCACTTTAACTTAAACTATAAACATTTTATATCTTTTCCCCGTATTTGTCAATTGGCAAAATAAAAAATTTTATATATTTACTTCGTTTACCTTTTATATTTCTCTTTTTTCGTGTATCATAGTATAATAACAGTATAAATGATGCCTTGGATGTTGAGTCATTATGGGCGTTGAGCAATTTATCGTTTAAGGTAAAGTGTTAGTAAATTTCAAATCCTTTGATGCCGTCAGGCGATTGTTCGTTGGTTTTCCACTGTCCTCCCAGTTCGGAAGAGTAGTCGATTTGTGTGTTGTCATTTACGATATAGCACCCATATTTCGGATGTTTGTCCAGTTTAATCTTTTTACAAGGAGGTTGAGACATGGGTAAGACACAACGAAGGTATTCGAATGTCCCGCCCTGTTTGATTGCTTCCAGATCAGATTGAAGAATGACTTCACAGCCGGAGGAGACCTCCCGCAAGTTGCCATGATTCATAAAAGGTCCCATCGCGGACCAAGGGGGGCAGTCATTGTCCGGCTCAACGTAATTTTCATCGGCCATTGAGAGCCATGATTCTGTTAAGTCTGTCTGGGAAAGAGCTTTATTGTCGAGGATTTCGAGCCATCGCAATGATTCGTTATACCAATCGGGCAACGATTTTACACCATCTCCGGACCTGGAAGCGGTATTCGTTGAGTAAGGCAAGAAGAGCGGTTGTCCCTTGTCTTCAGGAAAAAGTATCCAGAAAGGTTCCGCTCCATTGAAGATTGCGTATCGATTAAGACGACCGAGACGTTGAATCATTGCGGGAATTGTGGCAATATCCATGAACAGGAAATCCGCGGAAAGATCGAGACTCATTTCCGCGACCTGTGTGGTAATACATATGACTCCGCCGTCGTTTCGAAATGCATCGACACATTCTTTATGTCGTTTTACCCTGTCTTCATATCTGAAATGAGAGTGATACACAATCGGATGGTATTGGCCGGTCCGTTCCTTGATTTTTTTCGCGATTTTAATGGCCCGCCCAACGGTATTGCAAATCCAGAGTACTTTTTCACCCTGGTTGTATCGGGCAATTGCCTCATCGATTGCGGCGTCTTCGGTATTCAGTTGGGGAAGAAATCTCTGATAACGTATAATTCGTTCCCATTCGTCAGGTCCATGAACGATACCAAGTTCCTCGTTTTGTTCGGCGATAACATCACGAAGCTGTTGAAGCCGCTTTTTCGGAAGGCTGGCGGTCATTAGGAGGATGGGCATTCCTTTTGCCAAACGTAAAAATTTGAGTAAATAATTGAAGAGAGTCTCGTCGTAAGAATGAATTTCGTCAAAGATGAAAAACGATTGAGCGAAAACGGGCCAGGATAAGAGTCCTGAATACATATTGACGAGAAAACCAAGCATCGTATCGATGGTACAGCACGCGATTCCGCAGGACCAAAGACGCAGTGATTTCACAATCTCGGCTCGATCATCGGAATCATTGGAAGCCGCGTTTCGCATTCGTTCATTAAGGAAAAAATCGACCTTGACCCGAGAGTGGATCAAATCGCCAAATTTTTCCTTGTTATCGAGCAGGTAATCCAGAAAACCTTCCGTAGCGGTTCCGGTCGTTGGATATCCGAAAAAGAGTCGATTCCCGTTGGCGAGAGCCCTGTTTTGTGCCCAACGAAATGCGGCAAGAGTTTTACCGCTTCCACAACCGGCGGCTACCAGAGTCACGCGAGTCTTCGAGTCAGCAACTTGATCCTGAAACGCGTTTCGTTCGAATTCAAGTGTTGCGTTCTTTGGACCGGAAGTCGATTTCAAGGCAATTTCATGACGCCGATGTTCAACGATTTTATCGTATTGGTGAGGTAAAGGCAATTGCCCCAGAAACGCTTCGACCCAATCATGAATCTGGTCCCGTGTAAGGACCTCTCCTTCCGTATTAAAATCAGGATCCGCCAAGGCCGAGGCGACAACATCCGCTGCCATCAGTGTACTGCGAACTGCCGACATTAAAGCCCTGTCACCGGGTTTCCAATGATGCCTGTCCTTTGCGATATCCCGATCCTGTTCAAAGTAGCTTCTTTCATCCAACATACAGGCAATTGTTCTGCCCGGCTCTCCCAAATCACTCAATAACTCCTCCAGTATTTTCCGTTGTGCTTCGTCTTCGATGAACTTGGGATCAAGTTGAGGTGGCGAATCCAGATGAAACTCTTCGGTCACCCAATTGAGACAGTTCTGAAAATCTTCGTTAGAAAAGAGTATTTCCATGCCCTTTCCGCTCTCCATGGTAATATCACTTTCCCCTTTGCGGTGGTGTCCGGCAATGGCCCAAATGAGAATGGTCAAATCGTCATCGCTTTGCAATCCCGAACGAATCCAGTTACCCAATGGCGAAAATCGGAGCAGTAGAAACAGTATCCATTCGTGCCTGATCGATTGATTGACGTTGTGGCTTCTAACCGCTGACTGAAACAGAGAGTTCGCTTTCCCCAGGTCATGAATGGCCGCTGCCAGCAGAACAAGGCGACGAAATCGCTCAAGTTGCGATTGGTCTATTCCAAGTCCTTTAAGCTGGAATAACTCCGTATATTTTAAAATTGCCTCGGCAGCCCACATCGAATATTTAAGATGTGAATGGAGTAAAATATTTTCTTCAGCCCCTTTTTGTTTATCGAACGATTTGGCGTACAATCTCGCGGACATAAGCTGTTCCCATATATCCTGGTGAAATGTTTATGGTTGATGGTTTTCGCGAATTGACGTGCCATGGAAAAAACGGACAGTTGACGCCACGTCAACCGAGACGCGTCGAAAAAGATTGTTTAAGGCATGGGCAACTTCAGTCATTTCTTTTGTTAAAGAGGTCTCCCAAGTTTCTTGCGAAGACATGGGAAGAGACTCCCGTTGGTTCAGCCCCGTATATCGACAACGCCTCGACAGGTTGCTTATGAGCACAGTCTGCCTTTCGCTTCACAGAACAATTTTATTTTACGGGAAACCGTAACGCTTGTCAATCAATTTTCGATTCCATATGTTTTTTTTCGAATATTCTTCTTCGACCTGGCGCGACGTTCTATCTTTGAGCCCTTGATGAATGAGCTTATTGTAATATACCGGTTGCGTGATTTTTGGCTCATCGCACGAATGAGGGGATAAAGTCTTAAGTTCTTGCAAGTGCCAGGATTTTGAGTTTGAAGTATTCCATGTCTCTGAACCCGTATGCTTGTCTTTTGAGAGTCTTGATTTTATTGTTGAC